>CAYHED010000088.1:0-6612 GCA_964355615.1 uncultured bacterium | reverse complement strand
AGAAGAGATCAACAGCGGCAATTACGATATCGCCATGGCAGCCATTTTGATGAACGAAGTGCGCCTCAAAACAATGGACTTTACCCATCCCTACACAGAGCAAGCCAATGTTTTGGTCACCCGCCTGAGCAATAAGGCTCTTTTTGAAGACCTTTACAAAGCGGTTAACACAGCGGGAATCCGCCTTGGCGCGGTGGGAGGGTACCGCTCGGTCAGAGATCGCCACTTTCCCTTAAGCATTGCAGTCGACGGATCGAGCATCGAAGAAGATTTGCTGCAAGGCAAAGCCGACGCTTGGGTCTGGTCCAAAACACCCGGGTTTATCTGGTGCCTTTCCCACCCCCAATTTGTCGTAGCCGATTACGGCGACCAGATCGGCAAGCGCTACTTTGCCTATCCCATTCGAGAAGGGTCGCTCAACTGGGCCTCCTTTTTGAATAATTGGCTCAGCTTGAAAGAGCAGTCGGGGTTTAAGAAAAGAATGGAGCAGTACTGGATCAAAGGGGAAGATATCTCCACACCACCACCCAGATGGTCCGTTATTCAAGATGTTTTACATTGGGGGCACTAAAAATGAATAAGATCAAATCGTTTATGAAAGGGTACTACAATATCCTTCTCAGCAGTTTAATCATCCTTCTGGCCACCCGCCCCGACCAACAAGACACCATCTACCACGCAGTCTGGAAGTTTTTCCTTGCCCTCGCACTCCTCTCAACCATTTTTAACGTCCACCGCTCCACAAGGTTCCGGGTCATCGCCCTCACCTTCGCCATCCCCACCATCGCGCTCAGCTGGGTCGACCTCTTCATCGTCCGAGAGCCGATCTTCATTGCGAATGCGGCCCTCACGCTCATCTTTCTCCTCCTGATGACCATCACGGTCATCCGCGACGTCCTCTGCTGGCAAGTAACAGCCGACTCATTAAAAGGGGTCGTCTGCGCCTACTTCATGATCTCATTTAGCTTTGCCTATCTCTACTTCCTCATCGGATACATCAATCCCGCCGCTTTTGCTTTAACCCACTTCCCCGACCTCACAGCGATGGACCATACACGCTATCTCTCACAAATGATCTACTACAGCTTCACCTCGATCCTCCAAATCGGCTACGGCGACATCACCGCCATGTCCAACATCGCCGAAACCGCCTCCGTCATCGAAGGGCTCTTCGGCCAGTTCTACATCGCCATCCTCGTCGCCCGCCTCGTCGCCCTCTACTCAGTGCGAGAGAGGAGTTAGTCAGAACATTTCACTCTGCAACAACAGGTGACGGGGAAGAGTGTGTTGCCCAGAAGCCCCTCCGGTTTGCACCGTTGAAAAGACTCTTGAAAGGTGGTCCACCGAGAGCCCGCATTGCGGCACACCTTTACCATGGTTATCCCAAATGCAAGAGCCACCGCCGAACTGTATCCAGCCCCTGAAATCAAGAGCGCTTTCTTCACTCGGTCGTCAGATGTGCCCAAGTAGACTGCTCCCGACACAAGCATCATCGCAAAGCACACTCCTCCCCACGCTGGAATCACATAATTCCATCGAGATACTGAGGGAGTATTGTTGTGGGCTACAGGCGCCTCATCGAAATTCAAGAGCCGTTCTGTTGTTGAAGTGGGGGTCATTAATCCTCCATGGGTTGATGAAGTGAATATTGTAGAGTAAAAAATATTTTTTGAGTACCCCCCGCTTTTGGACTCAATGAACCCATTTCTGTGAAATTTGTATATAAAAATATATTTATTGTTTGATTTATTATTAATGCATGCGTTATAATTTATGTTAATTATTAATAAAATAATAGGATATATTATGTCACCAATCATTGAAACAGGAATCAATTTTCTCTCTGGGGCGGGGCGTGCCTTGTCCGCAGGAGTAGAACGCGTGAAGAAGTTGGAAGTGGCTGAGGGGTTAAAAACCGCCGGACAGGTCGCTGTCGGCGTTGGAATTTGTTACGGGGCTTATAGAGGGATCAAGTCGGGTCTGAATTGGTACTTTAACTTATCTAGCCAAGTCCGCGATCTGAAGGAGCAGGTTCGTAAAGCGCAAGAGGGGATTGTGGCATTACAAACAGGTCAGGGACAAGTTCTTTCGAACCAGGGCAGTCACACGGAAGCGCTCAATACTATACAAGAGGGTCAAGGCCGGGTCATTGTGGTTCTCGAGGAGCATACTCAGGTCCTGGAGGATCAGACGACAACGCTTCGGTCAATAGACCAAGCTCAAGGCGCCCAGTCAAGCCAACTTCGCCAAATCCAAGAGGCGCAAGGGGAGCAGAATCGACAATTGACCCAAATAGCTTTTGTCGGCGCTCGAATCTTGCACTCACTCGAAGAGAGTCGCAGAGAGCAGCGTGAGACAAAAATGTTAATGGCCGGAACTATCCGCGAGCTGCTTGCTCGACTACGTATGAGAAGTTAGGTGGGCATTCGAGACCTGTCAGTCCAGGAACGCCGACAGTTCGTGAGGGAAGGATTTCTCCGGACCTGAGTCAGTTTTTCCACATCCAGGTCTCTGGCGAAAGTTTGAAGATTGAAATCAAGTTCCCTCAAGGTCTGTTTGTTCAAGAGCTCAACCGAGACGGGGACTTTACGATCATTCTCCATTCACCTAAATCCAATGGAACTCTGGAAAGGCCGGAAGTCATCTCCAAACAGCACGAATGTAGGAGAGTGGAGGCAAAGCTCGAGCCAGAGAGTCCAATTGAGGAGTTCTTCCGCGGACGGGAGCGGTCTAGGTCCTTCCGTTAATAGAACGTCTGATAATACATGTTATGTTGTGTTTAAAAAGGGGGGGCCAATCAAGCCTGCAACCTTCTTAGGCCGGTTTCCCTAGAGACGTGGATCGATGGGGTTTTGGTTTTTCCCAGGGTCGGCTTAATTTCAAGGTCACATCCCAACCCGAGCAGACAGTTCATGAGTCGCTCGATGGTGAACTCGGATAGAAGACCTCGAACAATCTTGGAGACCTTGGGTTGATCTATATCCATTAATACAGCAGCCTTTGATTGGGTAAGCCTTCGCTGTTTAATGATGGATCTAATTAACATTGCAAGCTCGAACTTGGCGCTCGCTTCTTCTGGTTTTTTGTATCCGAAATCAACAAATAAGTTTCCCGAACTAACCTCGTACTCAATTTTCTCGGGACTAGGTTCTTTAATTTTTTTTCTTTTTCTTTCCATACCGTTCCTTGTAAATCTGTTCTGCCCACTTGAACCTTTGCTCAATCAACTCTTTATCTTCCCTCGGAACTTCTGACCGCTTTTTACTTTTTTTCTGAAAAATATGAATCACGAAAACGACTTCCTTGTATCGTACCGTATAGATCTCCCTAAACGTAGAATTACGCCAGTCCCCCACTACTTCAAATACACCGCTTCCGTGATGTTTGTATGGTTTCGCATCCGCGTGTGTCTCTCCGTTAAGGGCATCGCTTAGAGCTGTCAAGAATAGGTCTTGCACCTCTTGCGGCAGTTTTTCAGCATCCCTCTTCGAAGACCCCAAGTAAAAGAGGTCCCGACCCAATTTGGAGTCGCTCATTCAAAGTCCCTTATGTTCTGTATTATGCCACTATGGGCATAAATCTGTCAATACCTTAGTAGCTGTCATAGCCTTAAGTTCTTAATTTAAAGCTTCCCCTTGAGCCAGTCAAAAGCCTCTTGGTAGATTTGGGGGTCTCGGATCACCTCTCTGCCCATTCCCTCCTTTCTCTGGCAAGTGAACTTGGGGTTCGTCTTGAGTTTTTGCACCAGCACCTCGACGCTACCTAAAGGAATCCGGTCATCTAGGTCGCCGTGAACATAGTAAATGGGACATGGGGTCGTCATGAGATCGGAAGTGAGCTCGGCCTTGAGGAGCGAGGCCCAATAAAGGTGGGTGAACCCAAAACACTCTTTATCCCAGACGGGGTTCTCTTGAGCATCTTCAAGCAGTTGCTTGGCTTGGCCTAGGAATGAGTGGATATAGTGTGGGGTAAAGGACTCCCGAATGAGGTCCTGCCGAAAGGACTGGAAGAGTTCCTTTGCGGGGTCCCAGCCGCCGCCTGGCGCGAGAAGGATGAGGGCCGATAGGTCTGGCGAGCGCGCTGCAAGGGCCGCAGCGATCTTACCCCCCTCCCCTTGTCCTAATAGAGCCCATTTCTTATTCCAGCTGGGGATGAGCCCTTCTTTGAGCTTGCGCAAGAGGAGCTGGTGATCCTGAAAGCGCTCTTCTAAGCAGTGGTGGCGGGCAAACTCCTCTGGATCGATCGTCTCAGAGACTCCCCGCTTTTCAAGGGCCAAGATCCCCCAAGTGCCATTCCCTTTTAACTTCTCTATAAGGGGGGCTACGCTTTCTGACTGGGCTCCTTGGAGGACAATCAATAGAGGGGCCTCCTTAGAGGGCATGGTGAAGTAGACAGTAAGGGGGCTCCCATCGGGTCGCTTGACTTCAAGCCGCTCAGCTGCGCAAAGAGAGATCTGTAAGCAAAGTAAAAAGAGAATGCGCATGGTCACTCCGTAGTTTGGCTCTCAAAGAGATTGCTGAATTGTCTTTTCGGCAGCCCTAAGTGGGTTTCTGGCGGCTCGATGGAGACAAAACTCTGTTGCAATTGTGGCACAATGGGGCTAATTCTGACGATCTCTAAAACTTCTGACTGGGGGCTCTCAGAGGGCTCTCTGCGAAAACGGGTGTCGATTAACCAATGTGCTAAAAAATCGGCTTGAGTGGTTTTATACTGGGTGAGTGTGCAGAATGCTTGAGTCTCTGCAAGTACCTCAGAGCATCCCAATACAGATTGGGACATTTTTGAGGTAAAATGCTGACTTATTATGAGCGTCTGTGCGGTTGAAGGGGGTCTCTCTGAGGCCTGGAAATCAAACAGACAAAAACTGCCGCTTTTCTCGCACAAGATGGTGCAATATTCTCTCAGGGTGTCTTGTCCTCTAGCTACAATGACTACCCGATTTTTTTTGTCAGATGCCGCAGCAATCGCCAACTGACTTAAAAAATCGTGCAGTTTCTTAAAAAAATTATCGGACAAAGTACGTTCAGTGCCTAAAAACTCGCTTCTATCCACTCCATCCAGTCGCCATTCGGGAAAATTCTCCCGCAATAGATCAGGAAAATGGGAGTTTCTCCTGAGTCGCTGCAACCGTTTTTCGAGCACCGTTTTAAGTGTTTTAGAAGAGGTTTCTTTCTTGAGAGATTTTTCCAACGCCCCTAAGGAACAGAGCAAAGAGGCGATTTGTTTTTGAGCTGAGGAAAGGGGTGTCTTGAGCGAGTGTTTTACTTGTGTGACCTCAGCGCCGCCTTGACTGAACCAGTTTGGGTCAATTGTCTTTGCTTGCGTTGCTGGAATGCCAGGCTCCTCCTCATCGCTGCTTAAATCTAAGGAAGAGGCGCTACTATTCAAGGAAGCGGGTGTGAGGGGGCGTACCTCAGGCTGAGAGCTAAAGGACATGCGAGCAGCAGGTGTCCCCTCCCCTTCTCCCAGTGGCCTATACGTGAGAGCAGGCGGCGTTTCAGCACCGAAGAAAAACCAACGGAATAGATTTTGAAAAAGCTGGGTCACCCGAGAAGCCAGGTCGCCCAATGAATGAATTTGTTCTGTTGCGCGCGAAGCGAAATAGGTCAAATACCCAGAGATAGACTGTAGCATGAAGGAAGCCCTCTGTTAAGGATGCATTAGGATTCTAATAATTAAAATCTTTTTTTGCACTAAAAAAGAGGGCTATGGTCGATTTAGTGACGATTTTTTGCCTTCTGCAGCGTTGTTACCTTAAAGTTCTCGCTTTTGGGAAAATGTTTGTTGATCACATGTTGCAGCGCATCCCATTTTTCAAAGCGTTCCACAGTGACTTTGGACCCATCGGACCGGAAGAGCTTCCAGTCAGTTTTAGAACGGACAGCTCCCAATACCGTTTTACCGCTTTCCAAGATCATTCCACAAGGTTCCAGCTTTGTTCTCAGGTCTTCTAGGCGCTTGTGAAACCCTGCTAATGTGGCAACAGACTTATCGTAGAGAGCAAAGCCGCAGTTACCAACCTGACTGGTGAATTCATGAGGGGGGCGTGCTGCCCAATTTTTTCCAGATTTGAGAACGTAGGAGAGAGCTGTTTCTGTAAAAATCCTTTCTGATTGATTTTCTACACTGTCAAAAAGAATGTTACGCTGGATGAAGGCTAGAGCAACAAACGATGCCTCCCTAACAGATAGCTTTGCCTCTAGTTGAATGATTTCTTCAACGGACGGAGCAGCAGCTACACCGATCTTTTCGAGGGGTTGTGCTGCCAAGCTAGTCTTCTCCTCTACTCTGTCAAAGGAACTTCTCCCGGAACGGTGGAGGGACCTAGGTGAGGGCTCCGGCACCTCTTGCCGAAACTGTTCGTCGCCCAGAGGCACCGGTGGCAGCACCGCGGTGGCTACAATGGTTGAGCTACTCGCAGGTAAAGGCGGTGTGGTCACAGCTGGCTGTGGCGGGGTGTGCCAGATGAGGCTTTTCAACCAAGCAAAAATACCGGTTGCGATGGCTTTAATACGGGAGCAGATGGTCCCTATAAAGGAGTTCCCAATTGAATGGGACACTGAACCTATCCAAATAAAATTTTGATCTGATATACTGGTTCCTCTCCATTAA
>CAYHED010000087.1:0-6616 GCA_964355615.1 uncultured bacterium | reverse complement strand
CCACGGGCGCCCACGTGGCGACCTTGGAGGAGCACACGAGCTGGGTGTACGCGCTCGCCGCGCTCCCCGACGGCCGGCTCGCGAGCGGCAGCTACGACAGCACCATCCGCCTGTGGAACGTTGCGACGCGCGCCTGCACCCAGGTGCTGCAGCATCCCAACAGCGTGTATGCGCTAGCCGTCCTCGACGGCGGCCGCCTCGCGAGCGGGTGCGCCGACGACAACGTCTACATCTGGTCAACCGCGGGCGGCATCCAAGAGGCGGTGCTCGAGGGGCACACCAGCTACGTGTGCTCCCTCGCAGCCCTCCCCAACGGCCTGCTCGCAAGCGCGAGCTACGACAAGACGGTGCGCGTGTGGGACGTGGGCGCGCGCGCGTGCGTGGCGGTGCTGGAAGCCAGCCTGAGGCACCTGCAGGCCAATGAAGCGCCCTTGGTGGAGTTCGGTTGGCAGCTTGGGCAAGAGGGCCAAACGGCGGTCTTTTTGCTCAAAGAAGAGGCTCCGAATCCGTTTGCCCCCCTCTTGGATGAGCCAAGCGGGATCCCCAGAAACGGGGGTATCTGGAATGAGTCCCTGGTACTCATCATCTCGAAGGCGTGGCACTAAAATGCCGTGAAAACCCACTTTGAGAAGTGTGCTCAAAGCTTCTGGCATTGGATACGAGGCGGGCGCAATCCGGGGGATTTTTTGACTCAAACAGTAGAGGACCGGGAGCTGCTCGCCTAAGCCCCCTGCAGTACGGATCCGATCCCAGTTAAGCTGTTTGTGACTGCCCAAACTGAGCCTCTCTACGTGAGGAGCGATATAGAGAGAAATCTCCCTAAAAAGGGTCTCATCAAAATCGATCCCCCGCTCTCCCCGAATCATAAACCCTCGATCAAAGGCCTTGATGCAAATGCGGTAAAAGCCCTCTTTCGCTTTCCCAAAGACGAAGACGGCATTGCGCTCCAAATCTTGTTCGAGCGTAAACCCACTGACAGGACCTGTCAGAGGAAGGGGATAAACCTCTCCTCCCACCTCAATGCGGGTCGGAAACGCCCTGACTACTTCGGTGGTGCCTGGAATTAAACACATCGCTCCCGGCGTGTGGGAAAAGGGGCGTAGTTTTTGACGAATCGCAATGCTCATAATTGTTGTCCTACCAGTCCGTCGGGTTCGTTGCGAAGCAACCTCACCTGAACAATTTCATTGTGTATACTATTTTCAATCCCCTTCACACGCAAAAAATTCGGCGTGTGACCCTCTTGCCCCTGTTCGATCAGTACTGGCATAGTTCTTCCCACAAACTGCTCGCGGAGCTCAAAGGCCACCTGCTCGGCCAACCGGAGTAATTTGTGCTTTCGCTCCTGAATGACTTCCGGCAGCACCCGGTTCGGGTAGAGGGCCGCGCGGGTCCTTTTCCGCGGACTGTACGGGAACATGTGCACCTTGGCAAAGCGCACTTGGCGGATGAGGGAACACGTCTCTTCAAAATCGGCCTCTGTCTCCCCAGGAAATCCGACAATCACATCGGTCGTGAAGGTAAAATCGGGCTGCGCTGCAAGGAGCCGCTCGACCGTCTCTAAAAAAATCTGCCGCGTGTACTTTCGGTTCATCCGCTTTAAAATCGCATTCGACCCCGACTGAAGCACAATGTGCATGCTCGGACAGGTCGTCTTTCCCTGGAGAACCGCATCTGCTAAATCGTCATTGACCTCATCGGGATCGATCGACGAAATGCGGAGTCGCTCAAGGCCGTCTACCGCGTCCACCGCGCGCACCAAATCGGCGAGCGTCCCTCCCCCATCAAAGTCGCCCACATTGATCCCGGTGAGGACCACCTCTTTGTACCCATTTTGTACCAGCTGCCCCACCTCATCTACCACTTCGGCAATCTGGCGAGAGCGGGACCTCCCCCGCACATAAGGGATGATGCAGTACGTGCAAAAGGAGTTGCACCCATCCTGCACCTTCACAAAAGCCCGCGTGTGCGCCTCAAACCCCTGAATCTGGAACTCGGGAAGCGACTCAACATCGGGGAACAGCTTTTCAATGAGCTGCTCTTTTTCTAGGTTAGGGATCAGCTCCAGGCGGCTATCGATGGCCCGAAGGACATCGGGAGCGCTCTCCGCCATGCACCCCGTCACCGCCATCCGCGCCTTAGGGTGCTCTTTCAATAAATTCCTTACCTGGTGCCTCGAGGAGCTGTCCGCCCCCTCCGTCACCGTACACGTATTGACGATGCACAGGTCCGCCTCCTCCCCCTCGCCTACCGCCTCATACCCCATCTGCCGCAGCTGGTCGGAGTACCCCTGAGACTCATACTGGTTCGTCCGGCACCCCAGCGTCACTACCTTGAACTTCTTCTTCATAGCGGGCTATTATACAGGGGGCTGAAGATCGTGTAAAGCCCAGAAATATAATAACTTATGTTAAAATACTGTTATTGTTGATTTTGCACTGTTTTTGTGGTATAATTGACTGATAAATAACTAATAATAAGGCATAATTATGGCTAATATAATTGCAGTAAGACCGCCATCAAGAACATCGATCCCCTCCCCAGCGCCGTCAACAGGGGCCCCCTCAAGAGAGTCTTCCGAGTCAACCGACTCGGGCAGTAAATCTTGTGCTAGTGGTTATGAAGAATTCCCCTACACCGCCACTGTTTGTCAGAGAGAACAGCTCGAACCCCCTGCCAGAACTGACGGACAATGCGAAGAAACTTCCTGGGAAAAAGTATCAAGATTGACTGCTTCTTTTTTCGACAGCATCTCTTCTTTTTTCGGTCGTATTCACGCTAGTTTCAATCGTGTTCACACTAGCACAGCAATTAGCTTAGCCACAGCTCTCCATCGTGAAGGGTGCGCCGAACTGATCTGTAAGTTTATTGAGAGCACCCCCCCCTTCTCTTGGGTCATCCATGCCGAAGACGATTTCTAATCCACGGCATTGACTAAATAATTTTCTCCTTGATACGATGGGGTTATGGATGTATCCCAAGGCCCCTTGTTTTTTACCATCGCTTCAGCCGTCTTTTTCGTCCTCAACGCCACGGGCCAAATCCCCCTCTTCCTCGCCATGCTGGCTCGGTTCGACCAGAAAAAGCAAATGCGCATCATCCTGCGCGAGCTGACCGTCGCTTTGGCCATTTTGTTCCTCTTCACATTCTCGGGCGATGCGGCGCTCCGCGTGTTGGGGATCACGCAGCCCATCATCGGGATTGCGGGGGGGACGCTGCTCTTCATCATCTCGCTGGGGATGATTTTCCCCAAGGGGAGTGCCGAACCTGAGGAGCTCACCCGAGAGCCAATGATCGTCCCACTGGCCATCCCCCTCATCGCAGGTCCTGGGGCGATTGCCACGGTGATGCTCTACGCCAATGAGACAGGGAACTCCATGCTGGTCGCTGGAGCCGTTTTGGCCGCGTGGGTCCCCTCGCTCATCATTCTCCTTTTGGGCTCGTACATCAAACAGATCCTGGGGGAAAAGGGGCTCGTCGCTGTGGAACGGCTCGGCGGGATGCTCGTCTGCCTCATCGGTGTCCAAATGCTCACCAGCGGCGCCCTCACTCTGGTGCGCGAGTACTTCCACATCGCTGCTAAATAAATACTCTTCATTATTATTTTTTTAAAACTACGGTTTAATGACACACACTCCTACAATATTGTGATTAATAGGAGTGTGTATGAAAAAAATACTTTTTTCTCTGACTGCGATTGCATCTATGTGGGGCAACGAGCTGGACCTGACTCAAAAGGTTCCTCAACTCGAAATGGTGCAACCAGATCCTCACTTTTGCTATGTGTGTTTTGGCATGACGGGAAACTTTCTCGGAGATCATCCGGGCCGGTTCATGGGTATAGACCCATTCATCGGGCGGAGAACTTTTTTCGCCGACCACCACGCGTGGGATGTCGGGATGGGGACCTTTATCTTTGATGGAGCGGCCTTGATCTATGGACAAGCTTCTTATTTGTTTTATTTGGATAGTGGACAGGGGCTTTATCTAGGAGCGGGTGTGACCGGCGGTGGTTTCGTCGGCGGCATCAACTCTCTTTGGGTCAATACTCCACTCACTGTGGGATACCAATTTGACAACGAGGGAGGTTTCCTCCCCAAATTTATCCAACTTCAGGCCTCTCCTATCACCACTCCAGATTTGGGTATGGGCACCGTCTCTTGCGGCTGGGCATTTTAGCGACCCTTGATCCTTTGTCCGCAGCTTGGTAGAATGGGGCTTCAAGTGGACCTGGGGATCCTAGTCGGCGCCAAACCTCGGAGAGAGTTTTGGGGTTTTTCGCTTTCTGGCCCTCACGCTTTCAGTAGTGTGGAGTGACCTTCCTGAGCAGTCCTTTTTTTACCTCCCTGGCAAGCGCCTTGACTTTTTTTCAATAATTCAGTAGAATGAGCCTCATAAATGGATCGGGAGTTCCCGATCGGCGTCTGGCCTCGGCGAAAGCCGGGGCTTTTCGCTTTCTAGGGGATAGCGCCTTAGCCCCACTTCTTCATACTCCGGGTGACCCAGTAGTTTTTCTTTCACGATATCGAAAGCCTTATTGGGTTGAGTTCTTTTCAGGATATGCCTAGCAATGGGATGAGCTACTAGATCAGCGATTTGAAGCCCGCTGCTATTGATTTGTTTGTTGGCAAATCTGATCTTCAGAGGACGGTTTGCGGGGAGCATCCGAGCGGTGATTTGATCAAATGCTAATCCAAGATCCCGGTCTTCAGGCTTACCTCGACTTTCCACGATAATGTGCGTTTGAAGCTGCTGCTGTTGTTGCTCCTTCTGCAAAAAACCAAGAGTTTGCTGAAGACAGGTTCCTAAAGCCAGCACGTAGGGATTAGTGGGATTCGGTTGGTCGCTAAGATAGCGTTTGTCAATGGCAGTAGCTACAATTGAAAAGGGGATATTTTTGATTAGCTCATTGAGGGCATGTAAAAAGACGCTCCTTACTTCCTGGTCAAAAAGGAAAGTAAACTCCCCCACCGATTTTCAAATTTCGTGGTTGTGAAGCACAACGAGGTCATGTCCCCAGAAATCGATTTTGAATTTTGCCACGGCTTGCTTAACGACAGCAACGTAATCAGTTTTGCGAAAAATACAAAACACGAGCACAAAGACGGGATTTTCCAGATTGATGGAGGAGATCCCGTGATCGCCACTTTCATCAGCAAAAATGATGTATTCGCTAAAGCTGTTTCGCATCGTTGACTTGGGACAATAAGTTATACAAAAGATGCAGAACAGTCAAGATTTTTTTATCAGCTAGTAATGTAGCGCCCCCTTCCTGAGCAGTCCTTGTTTGTAGAAAGAGACGTAGCCCTCTTTGCCGATGATGAGGTGGTCGGAGAGCTCGATCCCCACGACGGCGCCGGCTTGGGCTAGGAGGCGGGTCATCTCGAGGTCTTTGGCTGAAGGGGCGGCTTTGCCTGAGGGGTGGTTGTGGGCGATGATGACGCTGTGGGCGCGGTGGCGGATCGCTGTGTGAAAGATCTCGCGGGGGTGGATGAGGAGTTCGGTGAGGGTTCCCTTTCCAATCACTTCTTGATGAAGACATTTTCTCTGCACGTCGCGGAGGACGACGACGAGGAGCTCGACTTCGCTGCGGGTGAGCTGGGGCTGGATCAGCTGGTAGACTTTTTCGGGCTCGTCGACGAGGCTCTCGTGGGCGGTCTCCTCCAGGCGTCTGGAGAGGGCAAAGGCGGCTTGGATTTGGACGGCTTTGGCCTGGCCGATTCCCTTCACCTGTTGCAGTTCGGAGAGGGAGGCGCGGGAGAGGGCTTGGAGGGAGCCAAAGGTCTCTAGGAGGCTGGCTGCGAGCTGGAGGACGGTCCGGTCGGGAGTGCCGCTGCCGAGGAGGATGGCTAAAAGCTCGATCGAGGAGAGGACTTCGGTGCCGTAGCGGGTGAGCCTTTCTCGGGGCCGTTCCCGAGAGGGAAGGGCCTTCATGCTCATTGAACAACCTCAAACTGGGCGATTTTATTTTCCAGGTGGCGGGGGATCTCCACTTCGAGGAGGATGTCGTTTTCCTCATATTCGCAAGAGAGGACTTTCCCCTCTTTCATGACCGCGCTGACAAGGGCGTATTGGCTTTGTGGCACGCGGAGATGGACTTTTTTGCGGAGAGCCGAGATTTCTGCAATCATCCGATCTAACAAGATGTCAAATCCGGTTTTTTCTAGCGCAGAGATCTCAACGGTCTTCGGATACTGAATCTTCATCTGATGGACGAGAGCGCGGTTTTCAGCGCGGTCCACTTTGTTGAGAACGGTGATCATCGGGTGCTTGGCAGCGCCGAGCTCTTTTAACACTTCAAGGGTCGTCTCCGCTTGGGTAAATACATTTGGATTGCTCACATCGATGAGGTGGAGCAAGATGTCTGCCTGGACGGCCTCTTCCAAAGTGCTTCTGAACGCGGCGACGAGCTGATGGGGAATTTTTCGGATAAAGCCGACCGTATCGACGAGCAAAATCGGCTGACCATTCGGCAGCACAACGCGCCGCGTGATCGAATCCAGTGTGGCAAAGAGCCTGTCTTCGGCGAGAACGCCCGCTTGAGTCAGCGCGTTGAGCAAGGTGCACTTGCCGACGTTGGTGTAGCCGACAATCGCAAATACGGGGATGGCGGTCC
>CAYHED010000086.1:0-6619 GCA_964355615.1 uncultured bacterium | reverse complement strand
CAGCCAGTGCCGTTTTCCCCATGGAGGGTCTGGCAGCCAAGATGATCAGGTTCGAGGGGCTAAAGCCATTGAGCAGTTTGTCCAGGTCGGCCAAGTGGGTGGGGAATCCGGTGATGCCGCCGTGATTGGGCCCTTTTTCCTGGAAATTCTGCTGTCGCTCCTGCAATTCCTTCAGGTACGGAATCTTAGACTCGGCTTTCAGACCGGTGATCAGGTCTTTGATCGTTACGCCGGCTTGATTTTGAGTAGTTTGGGAGATCTGAAAGAACTGGGCCTGCGCATTGTCGAGAGCAGCACTTACATCTGCTGGTTCTTCAAGCGCCGTTTTCTCAATGATCTGCGCAGCTTGGATCATGCGGCGCAAAACTGCTTTTTCTCGGATCAGGTTGACATACTCTTCGATGAACGCCGAGGTTCCCGCGTACTGAGCCAAAGTGGTCAGATAGCTAATGCCGCCGATCTGTTCGAGTTTGTTTTGTCGTTTGAGCTCTTCTCCGATGAGGTGGATGTCTGCCGGTTTATCTGCGCGGTAAGCCGCTTTGATGACCGAGTAGACAATCTGATGTTCATTGTAGTAAAAATCGAGGTCTTCGAGGCTGTCCGCACCAATGTTGAGGGCGTTGATGCTGGTGAGCATGCAGCCGAGCACCATCATCTCAGATTCTTTGGAATTGGGAGGAACTCTCGATTTCTTATCCGCTTCGGCCATGTTGTTAACCATACCAAAAAGGGGAGGTTTGCGCAAGCCTTGTGGAAAATAGAAAAATGCGCGATACTGGGTCATTGATTTATTCTGGGGAGCCAGTGTTCAGAAAATACTCCTTATTGGTCTTTGTTCTCCTTCTCGCTTCGTGTGGAAAACAACAAGCAGTTCTTCCAAAATACCGAGAAGTGGCTCATCTCCCCGTCAAGGGTGAGGGATCTTATTCTGAATACACTCATTTGATCCCTAAGGAAGAAATAAAAACTGTTTTTGAAATCGGAAGCAGAGATGCAAAAGATGCATTGGAGCTGAGCGATTTTTTCAAATGCCATGTCTGGGCCTTTGAGTGCAATCCAATGGCGGTGGACTTATGCAAGCGCAATATCGGGGAAAACCCGAATGTGACTCTCGTCCCTCTCGCTATTTGGAAAGAGGCGGGGACGATCCCTTTTTATAGCATCCCCGAGCACAATATTGGGGCCTCTTCTTGCTTCCCCTTTAACCCAATCATAGAGGAAGGGCTGGTCCAAGAAAAAATCGAAGTAGCAGCCGTTCGATTGGATACGTTTCTCAAGCAAACTCAGCTCGAATCGATCGACCTTTTGTGCATGGATGTTCAAGGAGCGGCGTATGAGGTGCTGCTGAGTTTGGGGCGGTACTTACCTAAGGTAAAGTACATCATTGCTGAATTGGAGGGGCACCCCATCTATGAAGGGGGGCGTCTTTACCAAGATGTGAACCGGTTTTTAAAAAATTACGGATTTAAGAGGGTTTCCGTTCCGATAGGAAAGGGGCAGCTCTTCGGGGATGTTCTCTATGTGAATGCCCGCTTGGCCACAAGAAATCAGGCTATCCCCTGGCCGCCGAACAGGGGGCCCATCGCCCCTTTTATATCGGGAGACACATTCCGCGCGCACTGCGATTTTGCTTACGATGAAATCAGCAAGTCTCTGCAGCCGGAAACTGTGCCCGCCAAGAGCACTATTTTTGTGAATGGCGATATTTTGGGAGAGTTTCTAGAACTCGTTCATCCAAAAATTCTAAACCCTTATATTTTAGTGGTGCACAATACCGATTGGATGATTCCGGGGCGCTATAAATCTTATCTCGATGACCCAAAAATTCTGGTTCTTTTTACTCAAAATCCAGATGGAACAGTGCATCCCAAGCTCCATCTTTTGCCTATTGGCATAGAAAATCGGCACTGGAATCCAAAGAATCGGGAGCTTTTGCAAGAGACGAAAAAATTAGAGCTTGAGAAAAAGTTCTTGCTCTATTCCAATTTCAATAGAGAGACCTTCCCCTCAGAAAGGACGGAAGTTTTGAATCGCTTTGCGAGCGCGCCGTTTGTTTATACATCCGTGCGCAAACCTTACCCTGAGTTTGTTCGAGATTTGGCTTTCTCGAAATTTGTTCTCAGCCCTCGCGGCAATGGTCTCGATTGTCACCGTACTTGGGAAGCCCTGTATGCAGGAGCCTATCCCGTCGTGAGAAGTTCTCCTCTCGACCCCCTTTTTGAAGGGCTGCCCGTAGTGATCGTCCAAAATTGGGAAGAGGTCACGGAAAGTTTTCTTCAACAAAAGTTTGAAGAGTTCAGTCAGCGAAGTGACTGGCAATGGGGAAAAATTTATATTGAATATTATCTTAAACAGATCCAGGCGGAAAAAATTAAATAAGGGGCTAAACTTTAATGTCGCATCTGTTTTTTATGTTGATGGCTTGGACTGTAGTCGCGGTGTTTTCAGGAGGAACGATACCAGAAGAACGAGCCTCCTACGCGAATGCTCCGCAATTGCACTCTCTCATCAACCGCTGCCAGCCTCATGTGGTGGTTGAATTGGGTTCATGTTCCAGTGTTGCGACTTGGGATCTCGCTCGTTGCATCCCTCCGAGTGGAGTGCTTTATGCAGTAGACGATTGGAAAGAGGGTGCCTTGCGCCAGGAATTCCTTTTTCAAGCGCAGGCGTTGGGGCTTTCTGAAAAGGTTATTCCACTGGAAATGGAGGGAGGACTCTTTTCCCAAGTGCATCCCGATTTAGTCTTCCTTAACGCTCGCCCTACAACCGTGTACCGCGATCTTTCCTCTTGGTATCTTCCCACTAGGGTTCTTTGTGGAAATGGATGGTCTGATCTTGAGACAAGGCGCTCGATTCAGCAATTCGTTCGAGAAAAGCGACTTGCGGTAAAAGTCGATAGAGGTTTTTGGCAATTGGCCCAGTCTGATCATTTTTTGACTTTTATCATCCCTTGTTATAATTGCGCAGCATGGATTCAAGAAGCTGTGGAGTCGATCTTAAATCAGAAGAATTTACGGTGCCCTTTTGAGATCATTTGTACTGACGATGCTTCTGGGGATCAGACCTACGAGGTGCTCTGCGCTCTGCGCGAGAAGCATCCGGAGATAAGACTCTTTCAGCATGCCAAGAATCGTGGGGGTGGAGCTGCTCGCAATACCTGTGTTTCTCATGCGCAGGGCGATTTGATTTTCTGTCTTGATGCGGATAACGTACTGGTGCCCAATAGCGTGCAGATATTGATCGATACATTGGATCAAACGGGGCACGATGCAGTGGCCTTCGGCATGGTGCAGTATTTTGTTGGCAAACAGACTTGGACAGATCTAATCCCCTATGAGTTTTTAGGGGAAACTTACGATTTGAGGGAGATCGTTCAAAATCCGATCACACCTCCTTGGTCGGGAAACTATCTCTATACTAAAGAGAGTTTCGTCAGGGTGGGGGGATATCCTAAGTTGCCTATAGATACATATGCTTTTGGATTTCTACAGGTCCAGAACGGATTCAAGATGAGCCATGTCCCCAATACTTTCTACCTCCATCGACACGGGATCATCAGTTACTATATACGGGAATCGGCTTCTCAACGGTTGCCCAAAAGTTTTTTTTCCTTCCTCCTAGAAAGGAAGCATCTATTTACTCCAAAGACGGTGCAAATGCTTGAGAAACACAAGCAATTTTTCGCGAAAAAAGAGCCGTGTACGGATCACATTGGGTTGATGTCGGAAAAGTGCATCGAAGTTCGGTAAAAATGAAGTGACAAGAATGGTTCTTTTGTGGTGTCATTAGGCCTTTTAGGAGAGTTATGCGCTATTTGATATGTCTGTTTTTTTCTTTCCAGTCGATGCTTTTTGCTGAGCACTTTCTGACGTTCATCATCCCCTGTTATAACTGCGAACAGTGGGTCGAGGAATCGATTGAATCCATCTATGAACAAAAAGACTTGGGTTGCCCGTTTGAAGTTATTTGTACGGATGATGGGTCGAAGGACAACACGTATCAGCTCCTCCGTTCTCTGAGGAAAAAACACCCCAACATGCGTGTCTTTCAGCACGAAAAAAATCAGGGGGGGGGCGCCTGCCGCAACACCTGCGTTTCTCACGCTCAGGGCGATCTGATTTTTTGCTTAGATTCAGACAACCTCTTGGCGCCCAATAGCGTTCAGGCTCTGATCGATCGCCTCGATCAAACAGGAGTTGACGTGGCCTCTTTTGGAGAGATCCACTATTTTACGGGAGATCGTGTGCATGTAAGCATAGGAACTTATTCTTTTCCTGGCGAGCGGGTGACTTTGGAGCAGGCGGTGCAATATACCGATACTCCCCCTTGGTCGGGCAACTATTTGTATACGAAGAAGAGTTTTGAAAAAGTAGGGGGATATCCAACGGATCTCGCCGCGATGGACACCTATGGCTTTGGATTTATGCAGCTCCTGAAGGGCTGTAAAATGACCTATGTTCCTGGCACTTTTTATCTCCATCGCCATGGTATCGAGAGTTATTATGTGCGCGAATCCGCAGCGAGAAAAATGACCAAGACTTTTTGTTCCTTTTTGCTGTCCCATCAGGAAATTTTTACAAAAAAAACAGTGAAAATGTTGAAAAAAGAGATGGGTTTGGCAGTTGAGGGCAAGCCGGGGAGAGATCAAATTGCTTTGCTCGCCGATAAAAAAATTCAATTGAGATAGAGATGTTGTTCCGCTGCTTATTGCTGCTCAGCTCTCTTGCTCTTTGGGGTCGGGAAACATCTTTTCCCTACCTTTCGGAAGACCTTTGGTATTTTTTTGCCGATTGGAAGCTGTCTCCCAAAGAGTCTTTTGATCCGGGCCAAGTGCAGCTTGGCGATGTAGTTCTCATTGAGGATATCGAGTGTGCTCTTTGGAAAACCCTTGCCGTATTCGAAAAAGAATATCTGCCTCAGATCCGCCATCCCTTTATCCTGATCACCCCCCGCACCGATTACTGTTTGCCCGGACCTTTTGCGCATTTGCTCGAAAATCAAAAGGTCGCGGTTTGGTTTGTCCAAAATATTGATCGGCCGACCACGGAAAAATTGCAGCCAATTCCGATCGGCCAGGCGAGCAAGCAGTGGCGCGACCCGGCTCTTTTAGGGAAAGTCGCTCCCAAAGAAAAAAGAGACTTTTTCATCTACGCCAACTTCGCCAATACTTGTTCCGATCGAGAGGTTTGTTGGGGGGCTTGCGCCAAAATCAAATCAGCGGTCTTGTTTCCCAAACCGATTGCTTACGAACCTTATGTAGAGCATTTAGCGCGCTCTTTATTTGTCGCAAGTCCTCCGGGCAATGGCCCCGACTGCCACCGCACGTGGGAAGCCCTCTTAATGGGCTGCTATCCCATTGTCAAAGACTCTTATCTAAACCCGCTCTTTGAGGGGCTGCCGGTTGTCATTATCAAAGACTGGAGCGAGCTGACTAAGGAGCTACTCGATCGGAAGCGAGCAGAGTTTGAGGCCCGCACATGGTCTACAGAAAAACTATATGCTCCCTACTGGTTTAGCAAGATTGGATGCATCCAAGCAAATATACGGAATGCTCGGATTGAAAAAGCTGGCCCAGCGGCTGAGATTGGACCTGGTTCCGACGAACGCGTCAGTTCTGGAAAGCAGTAGGCAGTCGATTATCGCCTCGCGGGCTTGTTTGCACTGGTTATTGTGCGGGTCTGTATGGAGAGCGACTCTTCCCTGACTTCGGTAAGCCCCTTCTTGAAAAGTCACTTGCTCCCCAAAACGGCTCTGCATGTAATCTAAAAACGGCTGCTCATCCGTCGCAACAAAGATCTGAAAAGAGGGGTGCCCTTGCGCAAGCCGTTCTACTTCATCTCCAAATGCTGCGTAAGAGATTTGGGGGTATTTGTTGTCTGGACACCAGTCGGTTCCTCGATAGTGGACGCCAACGGTGTAGGATTTGGTGAAATGGGCTTTGCAAAAGGTTTCGACACTTACGCAGATATCTGGTTTGAATCGGATGTGCTTTTCGATGAGGGAGTGGACCTCTTCGCGGGTCGTGAAAAATTGGTAGGGGGGGACTCCCGGGATTTGGCCGTAACACCCTCGAACGACTCTTCTCGGAGTCCCTTTTTTCAAAGGCTCACAAAAATAGAGCCACCAATTCGGCCCTTCCGAGGGTTCGTAGTAGAGCCCTTCGGCGCCAAAATCGATCTCCACGCCGGTGATAGCTCCCTTTTCATAGGCGTTGAGAATGGCCACTACATCGGTCATCATGCTGAAGAGGCCTGCCCCCTCGCGCGCCTTCAGAATGGCGTAGGGACGGGGGTAGAAGGCGAGGAGGAGCCCCGCAGTGAGGAGAATTCCAATGAGCAGTTTTTTCATAAGAATCGGAAAGAGAGGGATTTGAACCCTCGGTACCCTTTGAGGAGTACGCGTCCTTAGCAGGGACGTGCCTTCGGCCACTCAGCCATCTTTCCACCAAGTAAAGGTTCTATATTAGTAGAGTGGTCCGTTTTCAGCAAGCTGAGAAAATATGCTTGTGCTATAGGCTGGAAAAGAGGTAGGATGCTAAGTGAAATTTTTACTATGATTGGCGGCTTGAGAAAGATCACCCCATTTTTTATTGTGTCTTTGAGCCTATGGGCGAACCCTT
>CAYHED010000085.1:0-6748 GCA_964355615.1 uncultured bacterium | reverse complement strand
CAGAGGACTGACGTCCTCTGAACTCCTATGGCAAAAGGGCAAAGCCCTTTTGCTATACTTTTCTGTTCATCAAAAACTCTTCCACTTCACCAAACACCAACTTGAACTGAGCTGCACCACAAATGTGTGAATCATTGCGCAAATACTGAACCTTGACTTCCACAGTGTAGCATTCCGTCTGCGACAACAATCTGATCAGGCGAAAACCATTGTTCGTCCTCTCGATGGCTGCCATGAAAATCCCCTGTTCTGAACAGAATTTTTCTCTCAGGGCATCGGTCTTCTCAACCGTGCTAATAATAGCTTCAATTTCTACATTTGTCTGAACTTCCGGGGCAAGAGCTCCTGCGACAAAATTTGTTGAATCAATTTTTGACAAATTCATAAATAAACTCCATGTTGTTTTAAAGCCTCTATTATTAACAATAGTACAATAAAAAAACACTAAGTAATTTGTTTACACATTACAAGACTCAATCTCTTTAAAACCAATGCAATGAAGTAGAGTGCCCCCACCACCATCACCACGATCCCTCCTGTCGAGAGAGGGAGCCCTGTGGCGGTGAGGATGTGGCGCGAGAGGGCGACGCCAATGAGCGAGGCGCCCACAGCCACCAGTGGGCTCCAGAGGAGGAGCCAAGGGAGGCGGTTGCAGAAGAGGCGGGCGGTCAGGTAGGGGCCGACGAGGAAGGCGATGACGAGGATGACGCCGATGGCGCGGAAGGCGGCGACGCAGGTGAGGGCGGTGAGGAAGAGGATCGCGAAGTGGAAGAGGCCGTAGCGGACGCGGAGGGTTAGGGCTAGGTTGCGATCGAAGCTGACGATCTGGAATTGTCTGTAAAAGAGGGGGACGCAAATGAGGTTGATCAGGGTGAGCCAAGAGGTCACTTTGGCGTCGGTTACTTGGAGGATGTCGACATTGCCCATCACTGCTTCGATTCCTAAGTGGAGGTCGCGGGTGTAGAATGTGACAACCGCGATGCCGAGGGCGAAAAGGCCGGTGAAGACGAGGCCGACGCTGGCATCTTCCTGGAGGCGGAAAAACCGGATGAGCCAATCGGTGAGGAGGGCGGTGAGCAACGCTGCCACGAGCGCCCCGATAAGGAGGGTGGATAGATCAAACATTCCGGCGCCCCAGAGGGATGAGGCCAATAAGTAGGCGCCAGCGATGCCGATCAAGATGGTGTGGGAAAGCGAGTTGGCAAAGAGGGTCATTTTACGTAGGACGAGAAAGGGGCCGATGAGGCCGCACGAGATGCCGGCTGCAGCGAGGACGAGGAGTTGCACTTCGTCGGGGGCCAGTTCGGAGGCGCCTCCGGCAATCCGTCGGATGAGCACCGCAAAAAAGGAGAAAAATTGAGCGCCCCAATAGGGATTCATGAACCCTCCGGGATCGGTTGGTGGTGGGGATCTTGTTTGGGATTCTTGAGCAGCCTTGTGAGTTCTTTCTCAATTTCGGGTGTAAGGATATGCTCCATCTCTTCGGCCGTATGGTGCACTTTTGCGGCCTCAAATCCAAGCGATTGGGTCAGGTAGAGCTCCCAGAGACGGTGGAGGCGGACGATGTGCGCGGCTTGCACTTTTCCTGTTGCGGTGAGCTCATATTCAGCTCCCCTCTTAACGACCAACCCGCACTTACGCAATTTCCAAAGGGCCACCTTCGGTAGTAAACCCCTTAAGGCGACGTTCCTCTTTTTCCATAGCGCCTTGAGGATATTTTCTCTGAGGCAGCGGAAGCGAAATGAGGCGACTCGTCCCACTCGAAACACGAACCCTCTGCGGGGTGCAAAAAGGAGGGCGAGCAGGGCAAAAGCGGTTCCAACGAGGATGATCATGGGGCCTGTGGGGAGGCTGCGGCCTTCTTCCGAACCCCAGACGGAGAGGACGTTGCCGAGAAAACCGCTGAGGGCGCCAAAGAGTGCGGCTAGACACAAAATCACTTGGAGTCGGTCGGAAAATTGGCGCGCGGCCACTGCGGGGGCAATCACCATGCCGGAGAGGAGGACGACGCCGACGCTGCGGATGCCGATGATGAGCGAGAGGACGAAAAGGACCATGAAAAGCCTCTCTAAGAGGCCGATGCGGAGGCGAATGCTCGCGGCAAAATCGCGGTCAAATAAAAGTGCCTGAAGGGGGCGAAAAACCAGACATAAAAAACAGGCTACTACAAGAGCTAAAGCGCCGTAGATCACAATGTGCACATCTTGCATCGTCGCGGCTTGTCCAAAGAGGAGCATCTGGAGTTGCTTTTGCCACCCAGGAAATATCGCTTGCAGAGCGCTCGCCCCCACAATCCCCGCTCCAAAAAAAAGAGCCAGCACAAAGGAGAGTGCTGCGTCGCTTGTCACTTTGTACCTCGACTCCAAACGGTTCACAGTAAAAAGACCGAGCAGAGCAAAGACAAATGCTCCCCCTAAGACAGCGAGAAAGACCCACTCATCGCGGCTCGGGAAAAGTGCGGCAAAGAGAAAGACTCCTGCAACGACGCCTGGATAGGTCGCGTGGGAGAGCGTTTCACTGAGAAGGGAGCGCTTTTTCAACAACAAGGGCACTCCCATGAGCGCCGAAGCAATGCTCATCAGCAGACACCCCCAAGTCGGCGCGCGGAGCACCGGATCTGTAAAAAAGTGCATCATATGAGCCCGCTCGTACTTTTCGCAGAGAGGCGAGTCGCTTCGTCGAAGAGGAATTGACTTTTCCCAAAAGCGCTTGCGAGGTGCTCTTTTTTAAATACTTCTGATACGGGACCGGAGGCGACCAAACGGGAATTGAGCAAGATGAGCCAATCAAAGTACTCTTCCACGGTCGGGAGATCGTGGTGGACAACGAAGATGGTCTTCCCCTGGTTTTTTTGCTTTTTCAAGAGCTCGACGAGGACTTTTTCTGTTGTGAGATCGACGCCGGCAAAGGGCTCATCGAGCAAGAGAGTATCGGCATTTTGCACAAGAGCTCTTGCGAAAAAAAGGCGCTGTTGCTGCCCCCCCGAAAACTGCCCAATCTGTCGATCGGCAAACTCGGCCATCCCAACGGCTTTTAAAGCCTCATCGGCGGCTAAAAAATCCTCTTTTTTCAGCCTGCCAAACAGCCCGAGGTGACCGTAGCGCCCCATCAGAACTACTTCCCTTGCCGTAATGGGGAAATCCCAGTCGACCGATTCGCGCTGCGGCACGTAAGCTACTTTCCCTGCGAGATGAACGTGACCCGAGAGGGGTTTTACCAATCCCAAAGCCGCTTTGAGGAGAGTGCTTTTCCCAGCGCCATTGGGGCCAATGATCCCCACCATTTTGCCACGCGGTACTTTGAGGGAGACGCCCCAAAGGACCGGCGTTTTCCCATAGTTGACCGTCAGTTCGTCGGCGTCGATTGCAAATTGCATTTTAGTACATTCCCATTGCGCTGCATCATTTCCAAATAAGAGAGTCCGCTCATTGAATCTCCATAGAGCGGCTCTTGACAGATCCGAATACCGATCTGGAGCTCTTTTCCCGCGGAACAGATTTTTTTAATCGAGTCGCGGCTCACGTTTGTCTCAGGGAAAATCACAGCCACCGACCGCTCCCGCACAAAATCGATGATTTTTTGGATATCTCGCCCATTCAGCTGCCCATCCGGAGCAAGCCCCTCAGGCGCCGCTACCCGCTTGCGCCAATCGATCTCCCCCGGCTCCGCCAAATAACTCCTCGCAAAATAGTGAAACGCATCGTGGCTCGTCACGAGGTACCGCCTCTCCTCAGGAACCTCCCTCAAACTCTTCTGCAGGGCCTCGTGAGCCTGCGTCAGCTCTAAAACGAGCTGCGCTCCCCTCTCTTGGTAGTAAGCCGCTCCGTCGGGGTCTTTGGCGCTCAGAGCTGCCACAATAGGTCCCACCCCCTCCTTCCAGAGAGAAATATCCATCCAGAGGTGGGGGTCGGGGGCCGCCCCCCGAAATAAGATCTCATCGGGACGAAGCTCACGGATTGCATCCGCTACTCCCAAAGCCTTCGGATTCCCTTTGAGCTGCTGGGCCACACCCGCCCCATGCTCTAGGCCCAATCCACTAAAGAAAATTTGATCGGCCCTCTGGAATTTTTCCCCATCCCCCTTCACGAGCTCGTAGCTGTGAGGATCTAGGTCTCCTTGGATCAGCACCCACGGATCTACCCGATCCCCACCGACCCGATTAACAAGGTCCCCCACCTGAGCCGTCGTGGAAAGCACTTTCAATTTTTTACTATCGCTCATCCAGGCATCCAGAGCGGTTTGCTTCGAGGGGGAGCACCCCACCAAAAATAAGAGTATAAAACAGAGATTTCTCATAGCGTATAGATTAGATTGCTTCTAAAAAGAAATAAAGAAAAATCGGAGCTACTTGCGCAAAAAGAATGCGTTATATATAATCCCCAGTTAATTTACAAATTTCAGTGGGATGTACCCTTAACCAATTAACAAAAAAACGGTAAAACTATGAAAATTGATGAAGCTATCTCTAAAGCAATGAAAAAAGTGGGCGCAAGAAAAGAAAATGACCTCTGCAAATACTTGCCAATGAAGAGCGGCGGGTATATGCATCATTTTACTTTGAAAAAAATGAGAGTGAAACAACCTCAAGAATTGGCTGCAATTATTGAAAAATTTGTTGTCAATGTCGAGAAACCCATATCTGTAGCGCCCAAGCAAAGAGCCCCCCGCGGTTCTCGCAAACGCCGAGACCACATGAACTTCAGCCGCAACCAACTAGACCGGATGCTGAGCATCGCCCGCATGGCAGGAGACAAGGAAATCGTCACGATCCTGAGCCCCCGCCGATCGCTCGCCACCTACAAGAGAGAGCTCATCCAAGCGATCCGTCAAAACCGCGTCGAGCAAGAACTCTGGAATGCCTACGCTGAATCTGTCCAAGCGCAGCAACTCCTTGCACAGCAAGAACCAGCTCTCGCCCAGTAAAAATTTTCTCACTTTTTTTTAAAAACCCCCGGGATCTCCATAATTCCAGGGGTTTTTTCTTGCCTTTTATCCCATTTGGATTATAATTCTGTGTTTGTAAAACATGTTTGAACCCACAAGGATGTGAAGATGTCACAACCCGCAGTACAGCAATTTGGAAAGTGGAGATCGATGCTCTGGCCGATTCATGGCTTTGAGCTCAAGAAATTCCTTCCCATGTTCTTGCTATTTTTCTTTATCAACTTTAACTACACGATCTTAAGAGACACAAAAGACACTTTGATCGTCACCGCCACTGGCGCAGAAACTATCCCCTTCTTGAAATTCTGGGGTGTATTGCCCTGCGCGATTATTTTCATGTTGATCTTCACGAAATTGAGCAACATGGTCAAAAGAGAAAATCTCTTCATCGGCGTCATGGCCACGTTCGGGATTTTCTTCGGCCTCTACGGGACAGTTCTCTATGCAAACCGCGATGCAATCTCTCCGATTGCACTCACAAACTGGATGTATGCCAACCTCCCACAAGGACTGCATGGATTGATCGGGATGATCCGCTACTGGCCCTCTTCCCTCTTCTATATCATGGCTGAACTCTGGGGCTCTGCTGCCGTATCTCTCCTCTTTTGGGGATTTGCCAACCAGATCACCAAAGTCGCTGAATCCAAGCGTTTCTACGCCCTTTTCGGCTTGGGAGCGAACCTTGCGATGTTCCCCTCTGGTGAATTGATCAAGAAATTTGCTCGTATCAAAGACACTCTCCCTGATGGAGTTGATCCTTGGGCAGTCACGCTGAACTATACGATGACCGCTGTGGTGATCGCTTGTGCAGCTGCCATTGCAACTTATTTCTGGATCAACAAAAACGTCCTCACCGATCCTCGCTTCTACGACCCCAATGAGCTCAAACCGAAGTCGAAGAAAGACAAGCCCAAAATGTCGATCAAAGAGAGCATGCTCTATTTGGCCCGTTCCCCTTACCTCGGTTGCATTGCGATCTTGGTGATGGCTTATGGCGTATCGATCAATTTGGTTGAAGTGACCTGGAAAAAACAGCTCAGCCTCCAGTACACCAATGCGAACGATTACCAAGAATTTATGGGCGGATTCTCCCAAGCTACCGGCGCGCTGACCATCTTCATGATGCTCTTCGTAGGTGGAAACGTGATCCGTCGATTTGGATGGGGCAAAGCAGCGATGTTTACTCCTGTCGTTCTCGCAGTAACAGGCATCGGCTTTTTTGCATTCGTGATCTTCCGAGATCAACTCGGTGGCTTCATTAGCATGTTCGGAACTACTCCCCTCATGCTAGCTGTGATATTTGGAGCGATCCAAAACATCATGTCGAAAGCGACGAAGTACTCGATGTTTGACCCGACCAAAGAGATGGCCTACATCCCCCTCGATGCAGAAGCCAAACTCAAAGGGAAAGCAGCGATCGATGTCGTCGGCGCTCGTATGGGCAAATCCGGCGGAGCTCTGATCCAGCAAGGACTGCTCATCGCGTTCAGCGCTGTCAGCATCGTCGAAGTGGCTCCGTACATTGCTGCGACCCTCGCAGTCATGATTGGCGCTTGGATCGTTGCAGTTCGCGCGCTTGACAAACGTTTTACTGCGCTCAATGCACAGAAAGACGCCGAAGCGGCAGCTCTTGCTACACTGCAACAGACCCAACCACAGCCTCAGTTAACGACCTAAACGATCGTTACCAAGAGATTGTGTATACAAAAGGCCCGCCCTCAAAAGCGGGCCTTTTCCTTTTCAGGGGGAGGGGAAGAAAAAATAACCACAGAGACACAGAGAGGAGAGAGGTAGCACAGAGGAA
>CAYHED010000084.1:0-6791 GCA_964355615.1 uncultured bacterium | reverse complement strand
CAACTGATCGCAGATGAGCTGAATGTCAAAGAGGTGTTGCTGAGTAGCAATGAGGCCGATTTTGTCCAGTGGCTTGCCAAGCCCAATTTCCCTGTATTAGGGAAAAAAATCGGGAAGTGGATGCCGCAGGCGAAGAAGTTGATTGAGCAATTTACAAGGGCGCAAATCCAGCAAATCGCTTCGGACAAGGGGCTCGTCCTAGAGATCGAGGGGGAGCGCTTTGAGCTGGGCTCTGCCGATGTGCAGGTGGAGAGGAAGGTCAAAGAGGGGCTCGCTGCAGGCAATGCGGGGGAGCTGACTGTCGTCCTCGATACGGCGTTGAATGAGGAGCTGTTAGAAGAGGGGATGGCTCGAGAACTGGTCAATAAGATCAATACAATGCGCAGGGAAATGGACTTTGAAGTGACCGATCGGATTGCGATTGTGTTAGAGAGCAGTGACTATGTGCAAAAGTGCTTTGAAAAATACCGAGAAATGATCATGGGCGAGGTGCTCGCTGTGCGGGTCGAGTTCGGGCCGTGCGAGGGGACTGTGTGCGATCTGAACGGCGAATCAGCTAAGTTATTGCTGATAAGACAGGCTCAATGATCATCTTGCGTCTTTGCGTTTTTCCTGTCCTCAGAGCAAAGTCTGAGGAGTGGACGGGGGTTTAAACGCAAAGGCGCGGGTTTGTCACAGATCGAGGAAGGTGGTGAAGCGTCTTCGATAGAAAGCCCAGCAGCCGATGCTGATGAGGATGGCGCTTCCCCACACGATCTGTTTAGGCAGGATCCAAAAAGGGGTTGAGGGCTCAGGTAGGGTGCCCCATCTGGCTCCGGGTGGCCAGAACAGAAATTTCACACTTCCTTTCAAATTGTCTTCCGGCACAAATCCAAAGTCGCGGCTGTCTGCGCTCATGGCGTGATTGTCGCCGAGCACAAGGTACATTTTCTCGGGGACTTGGATTCCGTATTGGCGGATGAAGGCGGCGTCGATATCGCCGCTGGGGGTGAGTGGGGGGCCGTTGTCATCAAAGGGGGTGTAGGGGTTGACGGCCGTTGCAATGGACTGTTTTTGGTACTCGCGCTGGTAGAAGTGGGTGAGCGAGGGGTCTCCTTTTTGGATGATGGGGGCGCCCATGAGGTAGAGGTCGTGGTTGCGGAAGTAGGCGTAGCGGGAGGGGTGGAGTCTTTGGGTTGCAACGCTGGGGGAGTATTGGGTCGAAAACTGGATGCCGAGGTTGTAGAGGAGTTGCACTTGCTCGGCTGTTTTGGGATAGATGGGGTGCTCTTTTTTCAGCTCTTTAGAGATGCCGGTGAGGAGGATTTCATAGGCAGTCCCGTTTTGCATTTCGTAGGTGCCGTCGGGGACGTTGGGGAGTTTGGGCAGGTAGGCTGAGTATTGTGTGGGATCTGATCCGTACCGGTGGGCTATCCCTCCTTTGACGAGGAAGCGGCAGGTGGTCATGTGGTTTGCGATCTCAGCAATGTGTTTGTCTGTGAGGGGCAAGATCGAGGTGCTGTGGGATAGGTCGGGTCGGTAGCGGAGGTACTCGTCGCGGATGAGTTTGGCGCCTTGGAGGGTGGCGTGGTGGTCGAGGCTCAAATAGAGGGGGGCTGGTTCCCATTGTTTGGCTTCGTTGGGGGCGATTTGTTCCAGCTGCCTGCGGCTTAAGAGGCGCGCCATGGCAAAGTTTTTAAATCCCCAGAGGTCGCTGTAGTTTTTGAGAGTTGGGCGGTTTTTTTGGGGGAGCATCTCTCCGCTGACCAATCCGGCAGAGGCTACGGTGAGTTTGGCTAGGGGGATATTCATTTGGCTAAAGAGGACAGAGCTGTAAACGCCCTGCATGGGGTTTGTGGGATCGACTTTTCCATCGAGGTAGATGTAGGGGATGTGTTCGAGTGATTGGAACCACTCTGTGTTCCGGAGCATCTTGAGCTCTTCGCCGCGGGAGTTGATGCCGTAGATTTGGCCGCCGTAAAAATAGAGGATATCCCCAGGTTTGCCGATCAGCCGTTTGACAAACTGCTTTTTCCCAGGGAAGAGGTAAAAATAGACGGTGTCGGCATCGGCGATATCCATGTGTTCGCCAGTGAAGACGACGATCGAGCCTCGTTGTACGAGGCTTGGATCAAAATAGAAGTGGGCGGTTTTGAGGGGGACATTGAGGCCGTAATCCTCTTTGGTCACAACGAGAAAATCTCCCTCTTTCAGGGTGGGTCGCATCGATCCGGTGGGGATGGAGTAAAATTCAAACCACATCTGCCGAATGACGACCGCGAGGCAAAGGGCGAACACAATGGCTCCCACAAAGTCGCGCGTCCGATCCCAAAAGGTTCTGGTCATCCATTTTTGGGCGCTCTGTTGAATTCGGTGGGCGCATTGATCAGCTGCATGGGCCTCTTTATTTTTGATCGCCGCATGGAGCTCTTGGAGTTCTGTTTTCAACACCTCTTTTGCGTCAGGTCCCAAATTTTTCCGTTTCCGTAAATAATAGCGGTGGACGTAGCGGAAGATTTTTTTGCAGCGGCTCAATGAATAGGCATTTTTGATTTTCTTGAGAATCATTGCTCAGACCAGGTAAAGGGTTTTAGAAATTCGGTGTAGGCTTCGCTATATCCGGTGGGGACGACGAGCCAGGTGTAGCGATGCTCAGAGGTGAGTGTCTGGTTGAGGTCTTCCTCGGCGACTTCGAGGGTTACTAGCTCCCCTTCTCCTCTCACAGTGGAATGGACTAAGGGATAAAACTGTTTTTCCTTCTCTGTCACGTCGATCGCAAAGAGGTCAAACTGGCGGTAGTAGAGGGGGCTTTTCAGGGTGAGTTTGAGGCCTCGCTCTGTTTTTTGGGGTGCTGAGGCAAACTGGGGAACGCGGCGCGGAATAGAGCGGTGAGGAGAGGAGAGGTTCTTTCCGGCGTCGACAGTTCTCATATGGCCCGTTGCGTGGGTTGTGTCGATCTGAACCCAGTAGGGGAGGGGGAAGTAGATCTCTTCATCGAAATAGACGGAGACCTTTTTTGAGGAGAGTTCAGAACCATCGTGAGGCCAGAATGTCTCAAATACGGAAAAGTGGGGCTTGTCGATGGTTTTCCCTTCAAAGATGAGCGTAGGGGCCCATATTTTCCGGTGGTCGCTTTCCCCGTCTAGGGGCGGAGGGCCGATTTTCTTGCGAGCCTCTTCCCCTATCCGCTGGAGAGGGAGTTGTAGAATCGTGGCCAGCAGGCTCTCTTGCTTAGATAGTTGGACCCAGGCCGAGCGGGAAAAGGAGTAACACTCGAGGATATTGCCGGTGCTGGGGTCAATTTCGGTCATGGACCAGGAACTATGGCCGGGGGCTCTGGCTTTGACCCAATCAGACCAAGAGGAGAGCACTTTGGGGAGGTTTTGAGTGGGGATGGAGATCTCTTCAAATACAATCGAGTGGGGATGAACCGAGCGGATGGCGAGGAGAGTGGTCGTCTTTCCTGTTTCTGCGACGATATAATCGCCGCTCTTGGCCTTTGCTAGCCGGTCCTTGAGGTGGAACTCGTTAGAGAAGACCGATGAGGCGGCTAGGATTAGAATGCATAAGTATTTTTTCACACCAGCCATTCTAATCCACCTGTATTTAATAGACTAGATTTATTCGATGCGCTATGGGGGAATTTATGGGGCGGTTCTTTTTCTATACGGTGACTTTCTTCTGTCTGATCTCGTCGGTGGTGGCCCTTTCAGCGGGCAGCATGCCGACAGAGGAACAGGTGGCTCACATCGATCGGCAGATTGAGGAGCTCCAAGATGTCAAGCGGGGCTATGAGGGAAGGGCTCTTTGGCATGAGAACTTAGCTGAGTACCAGCAGTTCGAAAGCAAAAACTACCTCGAGACGCGCCGCCACATCGAGCTCGCTCAGGAGAATCGAGAGAAGGCGGCCTTCGTTCAAAGAAAGATCGCCCGGCTAGAGAGCCGGAAGCAACTGCTCTTAAGAGAGGAGCAGTCTTAAAAATTACGGTTGCTCTCGGTACTCGACTCGGATTTCCGGCATACCGGGAATCTGTAGGATGAGGGAAGCGCTGAACGGTTCCAACAGAGATACAATGGTCGGGTTTTTGGCATTGAGAGCGGCTGTGATGAAGCGCTGGGCATAGCCGTAGTAGGGGCTAAAGGCAGAGGCTTCTTGCTGAGTAATTTGTACGAGGAGATCTCTCAAGACGCGGTTGACTTCATCCACTTTGCTCTCAAAGTAGATTTTGATCGGAGTGGTGATGGCTGCGTGGATGGCTTTGTGCCGGGCCTCTATTGGGGCATATTCCTCATCGAGCCTAATCGATGATTCTCCTTTTCGCCATCTTTGCTCTTTTTCCTTTCGCAGCGCGGCCAAGTTGGCGCTCAGATCGAGATCCAACGGGTGGAGGTAATCCTCTTTTTGAGAGCGAATTTCTGAAATGCGCCGGTTGGCTTGGGCGCGCCGGTCGGATCGCGCTAGGTCAAATTCGCTTTGGATCGAATTTAAGGCCCTCTCAAGGGTTGTAAATTGTGCGGATAAGACTACATACTCAAGTGGAATTGATCCTTGGTATGCGAAGCGCAACATCCCCTCAGACATAGGGTTGTCTTTGCGGAATTGGTCGAGCCAGGTTTTTTTCTGTGCTTCTGTGCAATTCCACTCTCCTGAGAGTTTCTTGTAGGTCTTATCGAAGTAGCGCTCAAAGAGGCATTGGATCTCGGTAGGGAGGAGGAGAGGTTTTAGGGCGCGTCGCTGATGATACACATGCGCAAAGCCTTGCTTGTAGCTTCCCGCCCTTTTTTGGGCGATGGCTTGAGAGGGGGAAATAGCCCACTGCTCGGCTTGGGTCCCTGCGTGGCTCGCTTTGCTGAAATAGAAAGAGGCGCCGTAAGCGGCGATCATGGCTTCGGCAACTCCAGCGACAATGCCGAAGGGAATGGCGATTTGTGCAGAGGCAATGGCCAGCGCAATTCCGGGGATGCTCAAGCAGACGCAGGGCCAGGCGCTCCACTGAAAAGAGCGCTGTTGGCTTTCCCAGTAGCGGACCATCTGGGCTCGGAAGTCATCGGAGGTCGTTTTTACGCGCAGGACTTTATCGATCTGATAAAGGGACTTTTTTTGTCCCTCATTTCCCAAGAACTGGACGCGGTTGAAAAGGGAGGAGTTGGTCGTCAGTCGCTCGAGTTCGTCAGGGGTAAGCCCCTCTGCATCGGACTGCTGAATTTCATCTTGATAAGCCTCGTAAAGGCAGCCTGTTTCGCTACAATCAAAATCTACAGTTGACATCTTTTTTCCCCTATTTAAGAAAAATTTTCACTGGGGATTGTAGGAGATCTTAGGATTTAGGGCTATTTTTTTTATGGGAGCGCCAGACGAACCAGGCGACGGCTCCGCCTCCGACGAAGAGGAGGGGGATAGCTAGGGCGTAGAGGTACTCGGTGGCGAGGGCCACCAGCCAGGCGAAGAGGGCGAGGGTGACGCCAATTGCAAGAAAGGTCGTATCGATGTAAATACCGGCTAAAAAGACAGCCTGAGAGAGGAGGGTGAGGACGAAGAGCGACGCGATGAGCCGACCCAAAATGCCTTGCTGGACAAATACAGAGACGAGAAGGACCGAGGCGCCGAGGGTGGCCCAGTGGAGGATTTCGTGCCAAATATTCACCAAACTAAAGGATTGGGATTGTCTGCGCAAATACCAACTGAGCCAGAGGGCCAAAAAGGCATAAATGGGAACGACCCAGAGCCAGTAACCCCAGCCGCCGGTACTTTTGACGTCTGTCACGACCAGGCCGATGAAGGCCAAGATGAGCATTGTAAGACCGACAAAGAGGCGGGCGCGCCAAGGGTGCATTCCTATCATAGTTTTCCTTGTAACCAATTGGTTTAAAAACCACAATCAGTGATATGTGGTGGTTACCGATTTTTGCATTTACGGGTCTGGTTTTTGGAGTTATAGCCCGTTTTGTTTTTCATGAGCCTGCGGCAGGGGAGATGATCTGGTTCGCAACGCTTCTCATAGGCGGAGCTCCCATCGTCTTGCAGACTATCCGGGGGATGCTCAAAGGGGTTTTTGCTTCAGATATCGTCGCCCTCTTAGCGATTGTGACGGCGGCTATTTTGGGGCAAGCCTTTGCGGGAGCCGTGGTGGTGTTGATGCAGTCGGGGGGGGAGGCGATTGAAAACTATGGCCTCAAAAAAGCGACCTCTTCTCTAGAGCACCTTCTAGCAAGGGCGCCCAAAAGAGCGCGCCGCAAAAGAAACGAGCAGCTCGAAGAGGTGGATGTAAGTGACGTGCAAATTGGGGATATCCTCATTGTCCGTCCGGGAGATCTCATTCCTGTCGATGGGACGATCGTTTCTGGGGTAGCTGAGATCGATGCCTCGGCGATCACGGGAGAGCCGCTGACCCATAGCAGGCGGGAAGGGGAATCGCTCCTCAGCGGAAGCGTCAACGTCACCGGCGCAATCGAGATGCGCGCGGATAAGCTGGCGCAAGACAGCCAGTACAATAAAATCGTCCTCCTTGTGAAAAAGGCGCAGGAAGAAAAGGCGCCCATCCAGCGGCTTGCCGATCGGTACGCGATTTACTTTACGCCCCTCACTTTGGTTATGGGGCTGCTCGGGTTCCTCTGGACTCACGAGGCGGCTACGTTCCTCGCAGTTCTCGTCGTAGCGACTCCCTGTCCGCTGATTTTGGCAACGCCTCTCGCTATTTTGGGAGGGATCAATCGGGCTGCCAATGGGGGGATCATTGTCAAAGGGGGAGGCGCGCTTGAACAGGTGGCATCGGCTCAGGCGGTGCTCTTTGACAAGACGGGGACGCTCACTT
>CAYHED010000083.1:0-6863 GCA_964355615.1 uncultured bacterium | reverse complement strand
GTACGACTCTGTAATCAACCTGAGACCCTCGCAGGGCAATGATTCTAGAGGAGTGGATGATCCAGCTACTCGTCAAAAAATTCGAGAAATCGTCAATCACCTAGTAAAGCAAATATGACTTCAGGATCCGATCATCTAGAAGCAGCAAGAGCGAGTTGGGCAAAGTTTTCTCTGATCGAGCAAATGGCCAACATCGGCAGTGAAGTCAGTCGAGCTCTTCGAGCAAAAGATAACCAACCGCGCTATTGGGGCGCCGTGGCCCGAGCCTTGGATCTATTTTATCTTACTGTCGAGGATCCTCGATGGAGGGGTCGGCTGAGAGAAATTTTACGAGTTCGAGAACTCTTTGCTGCAGCAGCTCTTGGGAGCGATGAATTCAAAACATCGCTTCAATATTTAGAGGGCTACTTCGACTACTTTGCAAGGCTCGCGCGGCCAGACCCGAGATGAAGTCAGTTACCCTGGTTCTCAGCATAGTCTTGGACTGCTTTGAGAAAGGCTTCTTTGGGCACGGCGGAATTTTCAGCACAGAACTTGTCTGCGGCTGCAAACAAGGGTTCCTCAGCTAGGTCTCGATGACCCGGCAAGTGGAAGAACATAGTTAGAGCCTGCGGCACGGATACTTCAGACACTTCCCCTTCGATATTCACTCCTGCGAGACGTCCCTGCAACACGGCAATGACCAACCGGTGGGCTTTTCCCTGGTTACAGACCCTCTCCTGATGCTCGTACGAATCTGCCAGGGCTAAGACCATCCCCCGTTTTGTATTGTTAGGTTCGTGGTCAGATGCGAACATCCAGACGCGCGCAACCAGCTCTTCTCCGGAAACTTCTAGTCCCAGAACAGTAAATACCGGACCACCGACAAGAGGACCAAACTGTTCCTCTTCTTCTCGCTCTGCAAGAAGCGCATTGTTCGCGAGCTCCCTTTGTGCCGCATCTACGTCGGAGGAGTCTAAGTACTTGACGAACTCGCGATTGGCCTGCTCGATTTGTTTGTCAGATAAGGGGCCTTGTTCCTGACGCAATAACTCGATCGCTTCCCTCGTTTGCCTGTCCCGTTCCCCATGATGTACGTTGATTCCTCGAGCGGCTGCTGCACGCCCGTTTCCGCCAACCTCATTAAGTGGCTCTACCATCCGAAAGAGCTCCGGTTCCAATTGGGCCTGTTCAGCCAGAGCATTCATGACCTGGGGCCCTTGTTGGCGTAATACTCTATGCACTCGAGTGATGACCTCATCTACTATCCCATCCTCCTGGCGCCTTAAGTATCGTATGAAATGAACCCTATTTCCCTCTTGAAGAGCCGCTATAACAGCAATCAGCCGACCCCTAATTCTCGGCTCCATGTCGGGACGGGCTACTCGCAAGACAGACCCGATCACAGTGTCCCGATCTTCAACGGGAATCTCTCCGATCGTACTCACCATGTCTAGAATATCCTGCCGGTGGGGATAACACGGATCCGCAATGGAAAGAAACGGCATTACATGGGAGTAAGACTCGATGGCCTCCACCCGTTCCCGCAATGCGTCATCCCCAAAAAGCCTCCCTATCACTGCCCACTGAGCCCCATAATAACGCTCCGCAAGGTAGCGGCCCCCAGACTGACAAGCTCCAGCTGCTGCGAGCGCTACCCGCAGGGCCCGGGCTCTGAATTCATCGCACACACCCGCGTCAGCGGGCCCAAGCTCTTGCGCCCCAAGAAGTGGTTCTACATGATTCATGATCTAACCTATATTATTAGTTATTATATTATACAAAAATATTAATAAAAATTCAATTAATATAACTACAAACTATATGTCATTAACAACGAATGACTTACAATATGGGCATTGTCTACTAACCTAGGCTCCTTTATGATGTCTCTTCATGAGGCTCCTTGGGTTTTGTCTTATTGTCGCGCTGCCGCTCTTTGCAGAAAATGAGTTGGTCGTCGACTTGCGCAATCCTACATTCAAAAATGGGATCTTGTACACCAGCCAGGGGGGGATCATCCAGAATGACGATATCCGTATTCAGGCGCGGACGATCCAGTACTTCCACCGGGCGGAGGGGGGGAAGCAGGTGCAGCGGATCGAGGCTGAAGGGGATTTGATGATCCAGTACAAGGGGCGGGCTTATGTGGGGAGTGAGCTGGAGTTCGATCTGCTGGAAAACAGGGGGACGATTTACGATGGAAAGACGTTTTCTTCGATGTGGTATGTGGGGGGGGATGCGATCAGTTTGTGTCCGGATGGGAGCTACAAGGTGATCAATGCTTCGATCACGACGTGCGAAAACCAGGATAGTTCGTGGGATTTGCATGCGGGAAAGGTGGCGGTGACGAAGGATCACCTGCTCTCGGCAAAAAAACTCCGTTTCCGATTCTTTAAAATCCCTGCGCTTTGGCTCCCTTCATTCAAGGTGAATCTCAAGAGGTTTAAAGAACCGATTTTTCGTTACTTCATCAACTGGGATAAGGGGCAGGGGCCGAGGGTGGGTTTCCGCTATCAGCTCTACTCGTGGTCCGATTTTGCTCTTTACGGGCGGTTGGAGTACCGCTTGGCTACTGGCTGGGGGGGGGCCTTGGAGACCGAGTATGCGCCTCCGGGTGCGAAGGTCTCGTTTACAACGAGGAACTACTTGGCGACGGATCGTTTGGAGACGGCTCCGGACAAGATGCGCCGTTATCGGGTGCAGGGGGCTTATAACCGGACGAGCGAGGATGATCGGACGCATGTGACGGCGACGTGGGATAAGTACAGCGATGTCCGGATGCCGGGGGATTTTAAGAGTGAAGATTTTGAAGTGAATACGGCGAAGAGGACGTTGTTTTATGTTCATCACAAAGAGGATTTGGCGGTGATGGCGTTCAAGCTCCGTCCTCGGGTCAATCCGTTTGAATCGATCAAGCAGGATCTGCCGACGCTCTTTACGGCCTTTCGTCCTTCTCCTTTGGGCAATACGGGGGTCATCTCTTCTCCGTTCATTAAGGCGTCTTATCTCGACTTTGCCTATTCGGATCAGTTGGCGATCTCTTTGCATGATTTTCGCTCGGCTAGGATTGAGCTGAGAGAGCGGCTGTTTCGCCCTTGCTGGGTGGGGCCTTTAGTGATCACTCCTGAGATCGGGGGGATCGCGCTGATCTACAGCCAGACTCCGAGTGATCAGGCTAAGGCGTTGGGTATTTTGGCTTATGGGGCGAGAGCTCATTTGCACGGGGCCAAGCAGTGGGGGCGCTATCGGCATGTGGTGGAGCCTTATTTACAGTACAAGGCGTTGACGAGGCCTACAGTGGAGCCCGATGCCCACTATATCTTCTCCATTCAGGACGGCTACCAGAAGTTGCAAGAGGTGCAGGTGGGGGTGAGGAACTTGCTCTTTTCAAAGAGAAGGGTGGGCAAGGAGCCGAGCTTTACCGCCGACGTTTACGCCAATGCCTTTTTTGCAGAGTCGGAGATCCCTCAAGTGTTCCCGCGGGGTTATTTGTGGCTGGGGTGGAGGCTCCCTTCTGTCCATCTCTCTTTTTACAATTGTTGGAATTTTCGGCATCAGGTGCTCGATTTTTCCATTAACCGACTTCTTTGGACGATCAGTGAATCGGTCGCGGTCACGTTTGAGGCGCGCTACCGCTCTCAGTACGATTGGCGCAAGGCCGACCATGAAAATTTTATCCTCGATGTGTCTCGCTCAGAGACTGAATTGCTCTTGTCTCCCCTCTCCGATCGGAGAGTCACTTTCTTGGCGGGGCTCTTTATCCGCCCCTCCCCTTTCTGGGAATGCCAGGTGCAGGCGCATAGCGGTTTTTATAGAACGAACGAAAAACCCTACAACGAGGTCAAGGTGGACCTTTTCACCTGGATCAGCGCGGCTTGGAAACTGCGTATCTCTTACAGCCACACCGATAAAGACGACCGGGTCACCGCCGGAATGTCCTTGATCAAAAAGTAGGTTCCCTTTACGATCTCTTGACATGATTAACGCCGTTGCGAGCTCAGCTCTTGTTTTAGCGTCCCAGTGCACTTCCAAGTACCCTAAGGACCGGCTGCGAGAGATCCTTGCGCAGCCAAAGATGGGCAGGGGGGAACTGCTCTCTGCCGCAAGAGCCGTTTATGGGGACACCTTGCTCGATCTCATGGGCGGAGCAAGGCTCACCAGACACTGGCCCAACACCATTCAAAGGTACCAGGCTCTTGTGCTGCTGCTTGCTCTTGGGTCGGCGGTGACTCTCTTTGATCTCGAGGGGCTCTCAGAGAAGCGGGCGAGCGACCTCTCTGACGAAGAGATCGATGCTCTCGTACGGCCGCTCCGCAATCCGGAAGAAATCTGGGGAGGGGGGCCTGTTTGGGACGAGCTGCAACCCCATTTCGCCTCTCTTCCTGGACCTGAAAAACGGTGTCTGGCTCTCGCTCGGCAAGATTACGGAGTGAGACAAACCCTCCTGCATGGGCGACCCGAGAGTGATGAATATGCTTTCGCTGCGAGCGAGGCTCTGGCTAAACTGGTCGCTTATGCCAAGCCAGAGACCACCCGAGAGGGTCAACTTATGCCTGTGGCCCATGAGGGCAGGGTCGTTTACTATACGTTGAAAAAAATGCTCCATGTGAAGGGGCTCCACGCTTACCTTTATGCCCCGCTGCACGATCGTTCCCTCGAGGCGATCTTGCTCTTCCGAGGGACCAATGGCCCAGAGAGTTTAAAGAGGAGCTGTCTCGATGTGAATGGGATCGGGAAGACCACGTTTGAAGAAAACCAAACCACGCTGCTCCATTGGCTGGCCGAGTATGCGTCGGATGTTCCCAATGCCCCTTTGCGTATTTGTGGCCATTCTTTAGGAGGTGCCGACTGCCAGCGGTTGCTAGCCGCTATCGTCAATCGGCTCGTGCGTAACCCAGAATCGCGCCTCAAACACTTCCACCACATCCAAGTCAATGCCTACTGCTCCCCCAAGCTCGATCGTGAAACGGTGGATCAATGGAAAATGGATCGAGAGCTATATAAACTTCTGGCCACAAAACCTTCCCTGAAACTCCACCGAGCCGAGCACCGCTCGGATGTCATTACGTGGGCGGGAGATTTTGCCTTGCATGACGAGGAACTTAAGTCCAGCTTGCTCCTCGTGAGCTCGACTCAGCGCTTCCCCAACCCTCACCAAGCCCACTCGCTCTCCTTTTTCACCCCCTCCAGCCACTTCAATCCCCAAGGGGGGCGCAGTTTTGTCGTGATTCGGAAAATAACTGAAGAGGAGGGTGTGTACTGGGAAGAGATCCCAGAAGAAGGCTGGCTCGCCGTCCTAGACAAAGTGAAGGCTGCTTCGGATCAGTTTGACCAGCAAATGGTCCTTCGGGAATCGGAGCAGGGCCTGCGTCAAAAGTGGGGGGTCGTTCGGTTCTTGTCTAATTACGGCCTCGATCCAATAGTCCAAGTAGTTAACTCTTCTGTCCGTACTTTTTCTTTATTGCCTGTAGGGCGTGTTCGACTTTTTTCCGCTCTTTCGGGTCCATCCGATCGACCGTGAGAACGCCATTGATGTGGTCGTTTTCGTGCATGAGCATCCTCGCTCTAAAACCCTCTAAATCCTCTTCGATGGTCTCCCCTTTGAGATTCTGGTAGGAGATATGAATCTTTTTGGGGCGGACAACAGGGACGTAGAGTTTGGGAAGGGACATACACCCTTCCTGCATCTCTTCTACCTCTTTAGACGGCTGAGAGAGGACGGGATTGATGAACACTTCAGAGGGGCCAAAGCTATATGTTCTATCTTCATGAAAAAACTCTTCCCGGATCACAAAAATGCGGAGTAACTTCCCCACCTGATTGGCCGAGAGGCCAATCGAATTATTCAGATCGAGCATCGTCTCGATCATATCGTGAGCCAGCTGCACAATCTCGGGAGTGATCTCGTCGATCGCCTTCCCTTTTTTTCTTAAAATCGGATCGCCGTAGTAGTGGAGAGGGAGCTTCATTGAACGTTCTCTGTCTCCACTTTAGAGAGACGTGCCGATTTCTGACGAGTGAGAGAAGAGCCCCACAGGGAAAGGACCAGACAGCTAATCAGAAAAATGCCCGCCAAATAAGCTGTAAAGCGCTTGAGCACTTCAGCTGTGGACGTGCCAAATAAGGAATCTCCCGTATCTCCCCCAAAGGAAGCTCCTAATCCTAAGCTTTTCGCCTCTTGAACCAAGATCACGAGGCAGAGAACCGCGGCAAGGAGCAAAAAGAGGCAAAGAAACATGTAAAATAAAATCATCATAATGAACCCTTTTTCGAACAATGAATCGCAATTTGCGTAAATGTCTGTGGACTCAAAGAGGCGCCTCCTACGAGGACGCCATCCACATTTTTTTGAGAGATGAGCTGAGGCGCATTTTCAGCATTCACAGACCCGCCGTAGAGCAGAGGTACAGGAGCATACTTGCGGCAGATCGCATGCGCTTCCGCTACCATCGTCGGCGTAGCGCTTTTTCCCGTCCCAATCGCCCAAACCGGCTCATAAGCCACAATCAGATTATCTAAAGCCACTCCCGCAAGCGCGGTGGAGAGCTGCCTGTGAAGCACCTTTTCAGTGAGCCCCTCTTCCCGCTCTTCCCACGTCTCCCCCACACATAAAATGGGGATCAGATCGTCTTGTAGCGCCCGCAGCACCTTGCGGTGGATGAAGGCGTCGTCCTCCCCAAAGAGAGAGCGCCGTTCCGAGTGGCCCAGCAAGACGAAGGAGGCGCCTGCGCTTTTCAGCATCCGCCCCGAAACCTCTCCCGTAAAAGCTCCTTCGGCAGCGTCGTGCATATTCTGGGCTCCGATAGAGATGTCGGCTCTCTTTGCCGCTTGGGCAGCAGAGGTAATGGAGGGGAAAGGGACGGCGAGGAACACTTGGGACT
>CAYHED010000082.1:0-6957 GCA_964355615.1 uncultured bacterium | reverse complement strand
TTATTTGGGCGCCATCATGAGCCTTTGCATGGATAAGCGAGGCAATCTAGAGAAGACCGAAACGGTCAGCGGCACCCGCCTCCTCCTCACCTACCGCCTCCCCATGAATGAGATCATCACCGACTTCAATGACAAACTCAAATCGGTCACCCGCGGCTACGGCTCTTTTGACTACGAACTCGATGGCTATGGCAAGAGCGACATCGTCAAACTAGAAATCCGCGTCAATGAAGAACCGGTCGACGCCTTCTCCTGCTTGGTCCACCGCTCCAAAGCAGAACACAAAGGGCGCGCAATCTGCGCCAAGCTCAAAGAGGTCATCCCCCAACAGCTCTTCAAAGTCCCCATCCAAGCAGCGATCGGCGGCAAGATCATTGCCCGAGAGACCATCAGCGCAATCACTAAAAACGTTACCGCAAAATGCTACGGCGGCGACATCACCCGTAAGCGCAAACTGTGGGAAAAGCAGAAAGAGGGGAAAAAGCGGATGAAAGAGATTGGCAAGGTGAACATCCCCCAAAGCGCCTTCATGGAAGTGCTTAAGGCTGAGTAAAAAAAGAAAAATAACCACAGAGACACAGAGAGGAGAGAGGTAGCACAGAGGAAGAGTTTCCTTTTTGCGAGGGCAAAAAGGAAAAACCGCTGCCGCGAAACGCGGCAAGTGGAAGAAGCTCTTTGTTCTTTGCCGCGCCCCGCGGCAGGAGATTCTCCTTTTTGCCCTCGCAAAAAGGAGATTTTTTCCTCTGTGCTACCTCTCTCCTCTCTGTGTCTCTGTGGTTAGTTTTTTTCCCGCCCGACAGCTACTACGCGTTATACGACGATGAGCTGATATTGCCCCCCGTCCCAGTCCAGTTCGTGTGGAAGAACTCTCCACGAGGGCGGTCCACTCTCTCATAGGTATGGGCGCCGAAAAAGTCTCTCTGCGCCTGCAATAAGTTCGCAGGAAGCCTTGCACTGCGATAGCCGTCAAAGAAGGCCAACGCCGTAGAAAAACAGGGCAACGGAACTCCCATGAGCACCCCTTCTGCCACGACTTTGCGCCAGGCGGGAACTGCTTTAGAAATTTCCCCTACAAAGAATGGATCGACGAGCAGACTAATCAATTGGGGGTTTTTGTCATAAGCTTGTTTGATATTTCCCAAGAAGCGACTGCGAATAATACACCCCCCGCGCCACATCAGGGCAATAGAACCAAAATTGAGCTTCCATTGGTAAGCATCCGAAGCTACGCGCATCAACATAAACCCTTGCGCGTAGCTGATGATTTTTGAAGCATAGAGGGCTTGGGAAACGAGATCTGAGAAATGGGCCACAGTGGGAGCATGTTCGGGCGATTTGTACAGACGGCTCGCAGCAACCCGGTCCTCCTTCATAGAGGAAAGGCAGCGGGCAAATACCGCTTCCACAATCAAACTGAGCGAAATCCCCTGGCCGAGCGCCTCAATCCCTGTCCACTTCCCCGTCCCCTTTTGTCCAGCGACATCGAGAATTTTATCGAGCAGAGGTTTTCCATCGGTATCTTTGTAAGCTAAAATCTGCGCCGTGATCTCGATCAGATAACTATTGAGGGGCCCCTCATTCCACGCTGCAAATGTCTTGGCCAATTCCGCATGAGACGAGCTCCTCTGCAACAGATCAAACGCCTCGCAAATGAGCTGCATATCGCCATACTCAATGCCATTGTGAACCATTTTAACATAATGGCCCGCGCCCCCTTCTCCGACCCAATCACAGCAAGGAACTCCATCTTCAGAGCGGGCAGCAATGGCCTGGAAGATCGGCTTTACGTGGGGCCACGCTTCAGGGTTGCCCCCTGGCATAATGGACGGGCCATGGCGAGCGCCCTCTTCCCCGCCAGATACTCCAGCGCCAACAAAGAGGATGCCCCTCTTTTTAAGGTCTTCAAAACGGCGCTGACTATCGGGGAAATGGCTATTTCCGCCGTCGATGATGATGTCTCCCTTCTCGAGCAAAGGCAAAAGCAGCTCAATGAATTCATCGACGGGATCTCCCGCCTTGACCATGAGCATGATACGGCGCGGTTTTTTAAGTGCTGAGACGAATTGTTTGAGGTCCTGGGCGCCCATGATGGTTTTTCCCATCGCCGGCCCCTGCAAAAACTCATCTACCTTCGACACAGTTCGATTGAAGACCGCCACAGAAAACCCGTGGTCAGCCATATTCAACACTAAGTTCTGGCCCATCACGGCCAATCCGATTAACCCAATATCTGCTTGCATTGTTCTATCTTACCTCCTAGCCCCGTTTTTTTGGAAGAGGCGGTGCTAATTTGGCCTGACTCATGGCTTGTTCAACAGCGTTTACTGTTTTTTCAACCACGACCTTCCGGAGAGTTCCGTTGAACACCCTACCAATTTTATCACAACATCCTTATTTTAAAAGACATCAGAATAGCACAGAACCGTGTTTTTTGGCTAGGCAAGATTAGGACAAATTGTTTATACTGTTCCTCTTGTGTTCTCGTAGCTCAGCGGATAGAGCGGTCGCCTCCTAAGTGACAGGTCGCGGGTTCAATTCCCGCCGAGGACAATATGAAGCTAAGACAGTTGATTTTAAAAGAGAGCGAGGTTCAAGTCCGAGGGAACTCTTCCGTCGAGATTACGGGCCTCACAGCTGACTCACGGAAAGTGAACCCTGGCAACCTTTTTTTTGCAAAAAAAGGTTGCACTTTTGATGGAGCCACCTTCATCCCCAAAGCGCTCGAGGCGGGGGCAGCGGCCATCGTCACCGACCTCTACGACCCTTTTTGCAAGGCGACCCAGATCATCACCCCTCATGTACAGGCCCTGGAAGCTCCCTTGGCTGCCCGCTTTTACGGCCACCCATCGAAAGAACTTTTCACAGTGGGAATCACGGGAAGTAAGGGGAAAACAACGACCACCTACCTGGTGCAATATTTGCTTGAAAAACTAGCCCTTCCTTGTGGCCTCATCAGCACGGTGGAAACAGCGATCCGAGAGAGGCGCTTTCCCTCCACGCACACCACCCACGATGCGATTGCCAATCACAAACTGCTCCGCGAAATGTGTGACTCGGGCTGCAAAGGGGCTGCCATCGAAGTCTCCTCTCACGGCCTGACCCAAGGAAGGGTCGACCTCATTGAGTTTGCCGTCGGCATCTTTACGAACCTCTACCCCGACCACCTCGATTACCACAAAACGGTCGAGCAGTATGCGTTAGCGAAACGACGCCTCATGGAGATGACCCGAGAAAGGGCTCTGCTCAACACAGATAACGATTGGGCTCTCTTCATGCTGGAAAAAGTGAAATGTCCTGTTTGGACTTATGGAATTGATAAGGAAGCCGACATCAGAGCCAGCGACGTGGCGTTTTCTTCTGCAGGGACTCAGTTCACTGTGACCTTTCAAGAGAGCAGTCACCTATTTCGAAGTCATCTGATGGGTCGGTTCAATATCTATAACCTGCTCGCAGCGACCGCAGTGGCCTTACACCGCGGAGCGACGCTGCCTGAGATCGCGGCTGCGCTAGAACAGTTCCGCACCGTGCCGGGGCGCTTGGAAGAGGTTGTGACACTTAAGCCTTTCCGTATCTTTGTCGACTACGCACATACCGGCGAAGCGCTAGAAAACGTACTCAAGACACTCAGAGAACTGACCCCCCGAAAAATTTGGGTCGTATTTGGCTGCGGCGGCAATCGGGACCCCGCTCGTCGCACGCAAATGGCCCTCGCTGCACAAAAACTCGCCGATCGGGTCATTGTCACTTCAGACAACCCCCGCTCAGAGGACCCGCAGGAAATCGCGCGGCAAATTACCGCCGCACTCTCCTGTCCGCATGAGGTCGAGCTCGATCGGAAAGAAGCGATCCGCCGCGCCGTGACCCAAGCGCAAGAGGGAGACATTGTCCTGATTGCCGGGAAAGGGCATGAAAAGGTGCAGATTTTTGCGCACCAGACCACGCCCTTCGACGACGTTGCAATCGCTCAGGCGTTCTCCCTTAATTAAAAGAGAACGGGGGAGAGAGCATGGACCAGCCCGAGCCACCTCGAGCTCGAGCAACTGCTACGGGAGACGGAGTCTCAAGGGGTTGGGCACGACCACGACCGCTGCTACCGCCTCGGTATGCTCCACCACGACCTCGACCAACATGCCGCTGGGGTCTCAGATTGACTGATGCCTGTATCTCAAAAGAAGAGTCCCGAGAAGGCACAGAGATTACGAGAGAAGGAGGTGGAATAAATGCTTCGGCTGGGGGAGCAGACGGCTGTGGTAAATCGCGTACTACATAGACAGAGTTGTCTTCAGGCGGGGGCGTATAAGGAGGAGGCTCACCCTCTTCTCGAGGACCTCTATACAAAGTACTCGCGAGGCCAAGTAGGAAGGTGGCCGAGAGAGCAGCGCGGGCAACGACCTCTCCTTTAGAGAGGATCCATCCGGCATAGCCGATCCCTGCGATGAGGGCGCAGCCTCCATTCAAAGAGCGATGCAACAAGGTTCCTTCCCCTCGTTTACTTTTCTCCCATGCAAGCATGGCTAGAATAGCAGCTCCTCCGGGAAGATTTCCAAGAGCGATGAGCGCCACCCCGCAGACTGCGGTCGTAGCAAAACAGAAATGAGCGCCAAGCCTGACGTGAGTATCGTTAAGGAGAGGTGCCCATCCAAACCCTTGCAACATGACGAAGGGGGTGAGAACAAGTACTGTTTGGGCTGCAAAGGAAAATAGAACCCCTGTTCCCCCGCTTTGTTGTAAGACAGCCCCGACACTTAAAAAAAGGTGATTGGCTACCAGGGCGACTTGGCCCCATGTATGAGGAGATCGTTGGTTTGCAAGTTGCTCGATATTTCCGGAGAGCCAAGAGGCAGCTCCGCCGATGATTGCACCCTGAAGTAAAGTAGTCATTGTTCCCCCATTTGAAGCGAAGAACGTATCAAAAAAAGAGATTTTTGAGCAAAACAATTTTTTTCAAGGCCTCAAGCAAACTCTTGAATCAAAAGCCCCTCTCTGCGATTCTGGTCTCGTATGCGAGTGCTGCTCATTTTTCTAGCCATCCTCTCGAGTGTATCAGCCTCGGTGGGATCAGTCATCACAGCCTCCCCAGCCTCCCCCACGGTCGTGATTGATCCGGGCCACGGAGGGACCGACCAGGGGGCCCGCGCCCACATGCCCTACTGTGAAGAGAAGCGTCTCGCTCTCCAGACAGCGCGCCTTGTGAAACAATATCTCGACCAGCTCGGATACCGAGTGATTATGACCCGCAACACGGACGTCTTTGTCCCCTTAGCCGATCGGGTCGAGGTGGCCAACCACGCGAGCAGCAACATTTTCGTCAGCATCCACTTTAACTCGGCCCGAGCGACCGCCGCCCAAGGGATCGAGGTTTTTTTCTACGACTCCAAGGAGTCCAAAGCGCGAACCACGGCGTCCAAAAAGCTGGCTGACGTGATTTTATCGCGCGTCCTGAGACGTACCTTGGCCACGTCTCGCGGAGTGAAAAACAGGAACTTTTACGTGATTCGGGAAACCCAAATGCCCTCTGTTCTTGTAGAAGGAGGATTTATTTCTAATGCCCAAGAGCGGTCTCTTTTAAAAAGCCGCGACTACCAAGAAAAACTCGCTCGAGGCATTGCGGATGGGATCGATGGCTACTTCAAGGCCCGCTGGCGCGCCGCTAATTGACAATCAGTAAAAATGTGCCATGAACTTTCTTCTGCGCTGATAAACCGGTCCAAACTACACAGGCATTGCATACGCAGCGGAGAGAAACCGATCAGCGCAGAAGAGTGCAGAAGCGCAGAAAAAAAACCAAGAAAGAGTTACCTTCCTGCTCGGTGGTTAAGAAATTCTCAGCGGGAGCCTCTTACCTCATACCATTTATCAAAAATAATCTTCACAGCTACGGGCGTCTTTTACCTGCGGGCCTTCGTCTTCGTTCTCGAAAACTCTCTGAGTTGGCTTCGAACTCCAGACTTTGGTCCTCGGCAAAATACGCTGCGTATTAGTAAAGATTATTTTTGATAAATGGTATCACATTCCATTTGTCGTAAAGCTCTCTGAGGGACTGCATCTCAAGGGCCCAGTCGGCTTTTTTTGCATCGCGACGGGGGTCTCCTGGAGGATAGCCGTAGGGGTCATCGGGGTCGACGCCGAGGTACTCGAGGGAGCGGGCGGCGATTTCTCGGAAGACGGGCGCTGCTGAGACCCCTCCGAGCTGTTGTTTGCCGACGCCGGGAATGACTTTCTTTTCGGGGTCGTCGATGGAGACGAGAAGGACAAAGCGGGGTTTTCCTGCGGGAGCAAATCCTAAGAATGAGGAGATGTGGTGGTCTTTTGAATAGATGCCGTCAATCACTCTTTCTGCAGTGCCTGACTTTCCGGCTTCTGTGTAGCCGTCGATATCAGCTCGCCTAGAACTGCCCCCTTCTTTCGTCACAAATTTCATGCCGCGAACGACGGTCTTTACATGAGAGGGGTTGAGCACTTGGCGGGTTGCCCTATATTGGGTATTGTCGACGAGGACTTGTTCGCTTCCCAAGGCCAGCGGTTTGACAATTTTGCGCACAATGTGGGGCTGCACGTCTTTACCGCCATTGGCCAAGATGGAATAGACTTTTGCCATCTGGACGCCGTTGATCAATATATTATATCCAATAGCCAATGAGTAGGGTGTGGGGACAGACCATTCGAGTTTCCCATTGGGATGGAGTTTGCCGGGCGTGGGGAGGAGTCCTCCGCTCTCTCCGGGTAGCTCGATCTGGGTCTTTTGGCCGAGACCAAAAGTTTCAACTAGCGCATTGCGGTACCAAGCGTCTCCCATCTTTTCGACCAAGCGGCCTGCGATCCGCGCCATGTAGACGTTGGACGATTTTTGGAGCGCCATATCGAGGTTTAAGAAATGGTGGGTCCGTCCATCTTTGAGGGGTGCGCTTCGGCCAGGAAACCAGCCATTGGCGGTGGGGATCTTTTCTTCAGGAGAAA
>CAYHED010000081.1:0-6982 GCA_964355615.1 uncultured bacterium | reverse complement strand
GATTACGACTGCGATCGAACACTCCTCTGTCTACAAAACTTCCCAAGTTCTTGAAGCCAAAGGATTTACAGCCTCTTACATCCCTGTTGATCGATCGGGAGCCCCCCACCCCGAGGCCATTGCTGCAGCCATCCGCCCAGACACTCGCGCTCTCCTCTTTTCGGCCTCCAATGCTGAAACAGGGGTGAAGCTCGATCTCGAGGCGGTCGCCCTGGTCGCAGAAAAGCACCAAATCCCCCTCCTCGTGGATGCTGTCGCCTACGTCGGTAAAGAGAGTTTTTCAATGCTCCCGGGGGTAACGGCGGTTGCTATTAGCGGCCATAAATTTCACGCTCCTAAAGGGATTGGGGCCCTCTTTTGTAGGTCTTCATTTCAGCTCGAGCCATTGATCACCGGAGGCGGACAAGAGCATTTGAAGCGGGCTGGAACAGAAAACCTCTCTGGGATCTTAGGACTCGCTGCCGCTTTAGAGATTGTGCAAAAAAATCAAGGGGCAATCACCCACCAGATCAGAGCTTTGAGAGATCATTTTGAACAGGAGCTCTTTCGAGCCCTGCCCAATATTTCTATCAACGGCCTGGGGCCCCGCGTCTGCAATGTCTCCAACATCGCATTTGGGGATGTCGATGGAGAGACACTCCTCTTGCAGCTCGACCTTTTTGGCATTGCAGCCAGCCACGGCTCCGCCTGTTCAGCCCGTGCGATGGAACCCTCCCGAGTCCTCCTCGGCATGGGACTAGACCGAAAAACAGCCCGTTCCTCGCTCCGCTTCTCCTTTAGCCGAATGAACACTCAAGAAGAAGTGGAGCTCGCCGTAACTCGGTTAGTCGATATCGTACAGAAGCTACGGCTTATGTAGCCACTTATCGACGATTTTCTGGATATCCCCTTTTTGCTTCTGTGCCACAAACTCAAACAATCTGTTCTGAGGCGGCAGACCAGGAGTGATGTTGGGGATGGGTGGTTTCTGTTCCTTCATCAATAGACGAGCAAAAAATACCACCCTTTCTTTGACCTCAGGAGGACACCGCTTCGTTTTCATCTCACTATCGTAAAACAGGAGTGTTTGCACGGCAATCATTACCTGTTTAAAGGGGGGCAAAAGATCGATTTCTTCAGGAGGGAGCACATTGAAACAGCAGTGAACAGCACCTTTATAATCCTCTAAAATACTCCATAGGGTGTTGCCTAAGTCATAGACGAAATTGACCAACTCAAAGCCACTTAAAGACGAAGGGATTGTATTTACAAGTTGTATAATGTCAGCACCCAACTGCCCTACCCCCATTGCCTGTTCGTCGGGACTTTTAAGGCGAAATTCGTGCCAAGCGCGTTGATGCAATAGGTGGACGGCTACACGCCACTGGTCTGCTTCTGACCCCGAGACGTTTGCCAATTGTTTCAGTCCCTCAATGACAGTACTCTGAGAAGCTGGCCCACTCATCCGAGTGATCGTGCAAGCCTGACACCCTGCTCCATAAATATTTCCGAGCCCCATCTGCCGTTGAAGGATCGTCTCATTGAACACTGTGCACACTTTTTTATGGTCTAACCAATTTGCTTTTTGGCACTCTATACCACAATAAAAAACCGACTTGCACCGACCACATCTTGGGAACTGCGCTTCTTTCTGAGCGGGGGTTTTGTGACAACTTGCGCAACTCACCGACATTGCAGCCATCGTATCTTCTCCTTTAAATTTTTTTCTAAGGAGAGTGCCACAGAGCGCACTTAAAAATCAAATAAATAACCACCGAGAGCACCGAGAAAAAAGAGTTCGAGTATCTTTTCTCGGTGTGCTCGGTGGTATGCAACAACGCCATCAGATAGGGTGGCTCTCAACAGAGACTGTCCGAATGCCTCTCAAGCTCAGCTCATCGATCGTAAACTCAAAATCGCCGATCTGGACCTGTTCCCCTATCACTGGAGAGTGACCGAGCTCTGCTAAAATAAGATCGCTGAGGGTGCCTCCCGGCTCTGCCCGCAAATGGGCCTGAAACTGCCGATTGAACTCTACCACAGACATCTCTCCAGGTAATGTTCGATCGACATAGAGGTCTGGTTCCGAAGAGAGCGCCTCTCCTGTCTCCTCTCCAAAGATCTCCGAGAGGATCTGATCGAGCGTGAGGAGTCCGCAAGCTTGGCCTCTTAAGTCGAGGATGATCGCAACGCTTTGATTATTGCGCCGGAATTGTTTGAGAAGCTCCAACACCGAGGTCTCTTGAGTCACGAACCAGGGGGATCTCGCTTTTTCCAAAATCCGCTTATTCTCATCGAACTCCAAGTAGTCGCTGAGCCTTGCGATCCCGACGATATTGTGAGGTTGCCGGTGATAGATCAACGCAAAGGGGGCGTAATGGACGCTGAGATCGTGGCGCATCATTGAGCAGGTGGTCTCTGACGAGAGGATATGCACTTCAGACAGCGAGGTCATCAGCTGGGCGGCAGACCAATTTTTCAATTGGAACATCTGTTCCAAAATGGGCTGCAGCTCATCTTGTTTACTCTCCTCAAAGGCCATCTTCACCTCCTCTCTCGAGAGGAACAGGGGCACGTCTTTATCCTTGCCAAGGATTTTGTGGATCCCTTGGGAGAGGTTGTCAAAAGCCCAGATCAAAGGACTTAAGATCTTAGACATCAACATCATTAGGGGAACGAAAAAAAGAGCGAGCCGTTCACTATGGCGACGGGCTCCGAACATGGGAACGAGCTCTCCGAAAATCACGACGACCAAAACTTGGGTGATGGGGGCCCAGTCTGGATCGAGGTGGATGGACTCATAGAATTGGCGTGAACATTCGGAGCCGATCTGAAGAGCTGTATTCACTCCGATCAGGGTCGTTCCGAAGAGGCGCGAGGGGCGCTGCAGAAGGTGATTGAGCCAAACGGCGCGCCGCTGACCTAAGCTGACGTAGTACTGCAAGCGCACTTTATTGAACGAGACAGCCGCCATCTCAAAGAGGGCAAAAAGCCCTTGAATCACAACTGCAAAGAGGGTGTAAAAAAGGAACAGGCTCATTTCTTCACTCTCAAGCAGCGGACGTAGACTCGGCGCACTCGGTGGGGCTCTGCAGCTAAGACGTAGAAGAGAAATTGGTCTGTCGCATACTGCATTCCGGTAATTGGGATATCGCCGAGCTGTTCGATCAGCCACCCTCCAAGGGTGACTACATTGTCCTGAAAGCGGAGCGGAATCCCAAAGATCTCTTTGAATTCAGACAGTTCGAGTTTACCGCTGGCAATGATCACATCGTTTCCCGACCTAGTATAGAGGCTTTTGGGATCGCGCCGATCAGAAATCTCCCCTACAACCGCCTCAATCAAGTCCTCTTGCGTCACCAGCCCAGAGATCGAACCGTACTCATCGACGACGATCGCTAAACTCTCCCCCTTTTCTCGCAAGTTCATGAGCAAGGTCCAAGAACGGGTGGTCTCAGGGACATAAGTGGGTTTTTTCAAGAGGGGCAGAAGGTCTTTGGGCTGCTCAATTTGACTTTTGGAAAAAAAATAGCGGCGCACAGAGAGGATGCCGAGGAGCTTTTCCAAATTGTCTTCATAAACCGGTACGCGGGTTAGCTCCAGATCGACAAAAAGGTGGTGGAGTTGGGACAGCGGCTCTAAGATATCGTAGGCATGGATCTCTTCGCGCGGCCTCATGTGCTCTTTGACGAGCGAATGTTGTAGGTCTAGCACGCCACCGATCAAATCACACTCCTGCGGAAGAAGGACCCCCTTTTCTTCAGACGTGTGAAGCACATGGCGCAGCTCATCGACCGAGATCTCTTTCTCATCTTTGAGAAAGAAAAACACGTAGCGCGAAATCCAGGAAGTCAAACGGGTCAGAGGATCTCGGAGCGGGCGCAAACACCGCGTAGCTCCTTTCAAGATAGGGGCCACGCGGTAAGCAATCGAGGCGTTGTAAGGGAGGGCGACCGATTTGGGCAGCACCTCTCCAAAGATCAGTGTGAGCGCCAGAGGGAGCCCCACCTTCAGACCCCAGCTACCTGCCCCAGCAAAGATCGAAGAGACCGTATTTTGGACTAAGACGTTAGCTAAGATATTGAGGATCAAGATCGTCACGAGCACTTCGCGGGGGCGCTGCATCAACCTAAAAATGAGCTGCAGCCGGGTATCGGAGCGCTGTTTGTACGATTTTACGGTCAGAGGAGAGAGCGAAAAGAGCGAGGTCTCGGAGGCGGAGAGAAATCCCGATACAAGGATGAGGAAAAAGAGGAGAAAGACGAGAAGAGCGGTCATTTCTGGAAGTGGACTTTTAGCCACCCCTCAGGGACGACCCCTAAGCCGTGCATGAGGACCATCTCGATCCAAGCGGGATCGTCTTGAGATGCGATGCGTAAATGGAGTTCTTCTTTATCTTGGAGGGCCAGACACTTTTCTTTTCCCATCTCTTCGAGACGAAACGACAGCTCCCGAATAGCAGCCCTTTTTTCCTTCATGGACTGAAAATAGGCAAAGCCAGTGATCAAACAGAAAATAGAGACCCACACGTAAGACTGCCGAATCATAAACCCCCGTAGAGTTCAGATTATCGTGTCAGTGGTTTTCCGACCATATTTTTCGCGTGGAACCAACAGAAATGTCCTAAGAGCAAGACAGTCAATCCGAAGAAGATCGGAATTGCGATTAACTGGTGCAAAATATTCAGCACAACGCGCTGAAGTTTGGCTAGAAAGGGGCGCTCTGCGACCTGTTCGATGGTCACCCCCTCTTTAGCAGACAACACCCGCGCGTGGGCAGCTATTGGACTCTGCCGAGAGTCCCCTTTGAGGGTGTAGACAGACCAGTCGGGGTGCCACTCTCCTCCCAAGAGAGGAATGGGGTCATTTTCGTTCTGATAGAGAGAGATTTTGGGGGGAGAAACGGAGTTTTTCCGCTCGTCATAGGTATTTAGGAAGCGGGCAAAAGGGATAGGCGCCCCATAGGCATGCACTTCCGAGATAGCATCCGGGTGCTCACAGGCGGTCATCAGAGCCAAACTGCCGCCAAGACTCTGCCCATAAACGCGGGCTCCTGGGTTTCTCTCAAGCCACTCAGCCACCTTTTCTCGGACAAATAGCCGATAGAGCGACTCTCCTGGGGTGGTAAAAGGGACAAAATCGGTCCAGTAGCTCCAGCAAGCTCCACTGCAAGTAGGGTGGCTTGTCCCACGAAAGAGGAGGATGGGGGGCGTGTCAAAAGCCGAAGTGAGGCCGTAACACTGAAAAGGAGAACCAAAGGATTCAGGGGTCAGGTCGATGGGCTCGATAGAGTAACCCACCCTCGGCCAGGTCCCATCCACTTTTTTCTGAGGAATCGAAATAGTCTTACCGGGAGTGGGTTCAAAGAAAGGGAGAAGCGCCAAAAAGTTGCCTATCATCACCTCGTCTAGGTGCTCGGTGTCTGGGGTAATCTCAACCTGATCCAACACGGCCTGAAAGGCTACAAAAGCATCATCCAAAAGGGCTTGGTCTTTAAACCCAAAAATGGCGCTAAGCACATTCTTCGAGAGGTCGCTAAAAGAGAGCTCTCGATTAAAGAATAAATAGTAGAGTGCTATTTGCGCAGGGGTCAAATCTTCTTCGAGATTCACCCTAATACGGCTAGAAATAGGTCGAACACAATGCATTACAAAAACCCCCACTTTTCGCCACTATTGTACAATTATCTGTCATTAAGTTCCACACCCAACTTTTGCACTAGCAATTTATCTTTCAACCATGTAGATTCTTTAGTATATGGGCGAGCAATTTATTGAATCTTCTTGGGTCCAACCGGATGCTCCGTTCGAGACGCCACTAAGACCTCAGTCCCTCGACGAGTTCGTGGGGCAAGAGGCGGTGCGCGCCCGTCTGGAGATCATCATCGGAGCTGCTAAAAACCGCAATGAGGCGCTCGGCCACTGCCTCTTTTCAGGCCCTCCAGGACTCGGCAAAACGACCCTCGCCCACATCATCGCTAAAGCGATGGGAACCCAGCTCACTGTCACCTCAGGGCCCGCTATCGAAAAGCCGGGTGATTTGGCCGGCCTCCTCACCAACCTCAAGCTCGGCGACGTCCTCTTCATCGACGAAATCCACCGCCTCTCCAAAACAGCAGAAGAGTATTTGTACGCCGCGATGGAGGATTTTGCCCTCGACCTCATGATCGATACGGGACCCAACGCGCGGTCCGTGCAAGTGAAGCTAAACCCTTTTACGCTCATCGGGGCGACGACCCGCTCAGGACTCCTCAGCGCCCCAATGCGCTCCCGCTTTGCGATTGCACTGCGCCTCGACTATTACGAACCGGTCACGCTGCAAAAGATTTTGCAACGCTCAAGTACTATTCTGCAAATGGATTTAGATGCGGCGGCCAGTTTGGAAGTGGCGACCCGCGCTCGAGGAACGCCCCGCATTGCGAATAATTTGCTCCGTTGGGTGCGCGACTTTGCGCAAATGAACAAACATAAAAAAGTGGACCAACTCATTGCTAAAAAGGCGCTCGAAATGCTCGCAATTGACGAACGAGGCCTCGATGAGATGGACAAAAAAATATTAACCGTTATCATAGATCATCATGAGGGAGGCCCAGTAGGCCTCAATACTTTGGCAGCGGCTATCGGCGAAGAGCCCCACACGGTTGAAGAAGTTTATGAGCCGTTTCTCATCTTGCAAGGGATGATACGGCGCACACCGCGCGGAAGAGAAGTCACTACCATCGCATACGAACATCTCGGTCGAAAACCGAAAAAACCATTGGAGCCAAAACCATGAAACCGATCCTCGCAGCTGCCCTTCTATGCAGCGCCCTGAATTGCTCACTTTCTGCCGAGCAGCCCTCTTCCAACTTCCAGCGCATCGCCGAGCCGATGGCCCCGCGCAATGTGCAAGTTCTCTTAGCGAAAGAAGCGACCGAGGTGCTTCTCGAAGTGAAAGGGCCCTACTACATCTTCAATCCCCACGACGGCTCCCGCATCACATCGGGACTCCTCGCCAAGAGATTC
>CAYHED010000080.1:0-7254 GCA_964355615.1 uncultured bacterium | reverse complement strand
GACTAGAAGTATCAAACGTGACCTCAGAGATTGCGGGCCGTCTGGGCCTTTCCAATGAGGCCACAGGGGTTGTGATCTCCAAAGTACAACCAGGCTCTCCCACTGCCCTTGCAGGGCTCCAGCCAGGCGCCCTCATCACAGGGGTAGTCCTCTCATTAGAGAAAACGAAGCCCATCCGCAACACGGCCGACTTCGAAGAAGCTCTGAAGGAACTGGGCGAACGAAAGCACATCGTGCTCATCATCCGCCAGCAGAACTATCAGAGGTACTACACCTTGAAACTGGGGTAAGACAAAAAAATTCGGGGTTTGCAAAGGGCCTCAAGGCCCTTTGCCGGGTCGTAGGGCAGAGCCCTACCTCTCCGTTAGAGAAAAAACAGACCCAAGCGGGTGCCCGCAAGGCACCCCCCTTTCAATTCTGAAAGGGCGCTTTTACACTTTTCTTTGTCTGCTTTCCACGACTTCCTGAGCTCAGGAAATTGACTGATCTCTTTTTTCATCGACCGGTAGTTCGTTAACATCGTCTTTAAGGTACGTTCACGGCCCTCAACACCAACGCGAGAGTCTATATTTGCTATTTGTGTCTCAAGCTCTTTCCGCTGAGCGTCCAATTCCGCCTCCCAAGCCCCTTCTCCTTGCAGTTTGCCTTGGACCTCGGACAAAGTCGTGCTCAGTTCTAGGATATCTGCATCAAAGGATCCTTGCATGCTCGAAAAGTATTGTACGTCTTCTTTGATCTTGTCATAGTTTTTCTGCACGCTAATCAGCCGCTCTTGAACGTTTTTCAAAGTAGAGACGCAACCTGCCCTTTCCCCTAAATTCTTCAACTCAATAAAAGCATCGTGCACCGTTTGGAAATCTTGGAGGATCGTCTTTCTTCGCGCAAAGAGGTCTTTAGCGCGAGAGCTCTTTTCCAATCCAGTGACCACCTCCCAGCGCGCTTCCCACCGAAGAGAGAGGGAATTAAACTGGGCATCATTGGGAAGCTCTACAGCTTGAGAGATCCCGCGAATGGTTTGTCTCAGCTCATCACCCATCATGAGCGCGCGGCCCGCTTCTTCGAGCATTTTCTGTTCTTCATTGAAGTCATTGGTCTCAGTTGCCAACCCCTTTTCAACGCTCTCAAAGGCCCTTTCTACGTCCTGCTTTTGCTTAGGAAGTGTCTCCACATGCATCAAAAATCGCTGCTTTTGGGCAAAGCCGGCCTCTTTTTCGCCCCGCTTCTCCAACAGCCCCTTGGCCACCTGTCTCACAGCCTGCAGCGCCCTGAGTTCCTGTGGTTGTACCCCGTCCACGTGATCACTCGCCTGATAGAGCTCATGCAATTTTTTAACGTTGACCCGGAATTGGGCTTCCAAATAAGTGTTGTTTCTCAAGGTCGCTGCCCGTCTGTGAACAGAGAGCTCAGTCAGATTGAGGTCCTGCTTCTCAATTTGTCCATAGATTCTTTGAACAAGCTGCACCTGGCCTCTCAAAAAAAGCAGCTTGGAACCTTCTGCCCGTCTTGGCAAGACCGCCTCGACCACATTGCTGACGCATGCACCACAAGAGAACGCCATATTAAATCGCCTTATTTTTATTATTTTTATCTACTAATTATAATAGAATAACAGAAACAAATCAACTCAATAAAAACATCATAAATAACTAAAGTTTAGGTTCGTCACTCATCTGAGTGATGAGGCGCAAGATACGGTCGAGTTCGACCTGTGCGTCGAAGGCGGCGGGAGAGGGGCCAGCCTGGATGATGTTGTGGAGTTCTTCCCTTTCAGACAAAAAATCCTTTGGGGCAAAGTGAGCCCACTTTTGGGGGGAGCTGCGGGCTTCTTCTAACAATTTTTTATAAGAGTCGACCTGCTTGCGAATGAGGGTGAGCTGGGCTTGTTGCATTGCTTCTTGGATCTTTTCCACCTCAGCTAAAGCTTTTTTTTGGAACGTCTCTGCCGATTTTAATTTTTTCTGTAGGAGGGTGATCTGGTGCTTTTGTTTTCGAACGGGGGCCGACTGGACCAGTGGGGGCTCTTCGATTAAAGAAAAGCATCCAGTTAGTAAAAATAATAAAACTACACACTTATTCATTTTTTAATAGGTCGACAAACGCGAGGAATGTGGGGTCTCTGCGGACGCGGGAGAACGCTTCTTCAGACAATACTGTGCGTAGGTCGAGCCCTCCCTCTTTCCATGCTGTTTGTAACCATCCGCCCGCGTTTTTCGCTTCGCCTAACCGTGCAAAGGAGCGGGCACTTTGCAGAGCCATTTCTTGGGTCGGGGCTACTTGGTAGCAACCCGCGGCCAGTTCCGCTACTAGCGGATCATTTTTCACCTCGGCCGCCAGCTGGTGGAGGAGGCAGAGGGTCTCATCGGAGAGGTGCTCTTTCAACGGGAGCAAAATCTCATAGGCCTCTCTGTGCTTCCCCTCTTTCATCCACAGAAAGGCGAGGTACTGGGCCGCTGTGGTAGCGAACACTCCCTTAGCCCCAAGTCTATGCACTTCGGCAAACGTTGCTGCAGCCTCTTCTTTTTTCCCTTGCTGCAGGGCGAGCTCCCCTTTCATGAGAAGCTCTTTAATCCCCTCTTCTCGATCCACTCGGGTCATGTGGCGACTCTTGCGCCATAAATCAAAACTTTGAAACCCAAAAAGGAAAAAAAATGCACCAATGAGGAAATTCTGCATGATAAAAAAATAAAAGGAAAGAAGTGCTGCAAAAATAGCTCCTAATAAAAGGGATGCGCGCATTCCTTTGAGGCCAAAATTGGCTTCTAAAACAATCCGAAGGAGCTGTCCTCCATCGAGGGGAATCACGGGAAGAAGGTTCACAACCGTCCAAAAGAGGTTGGCGAATTTTAGAATAAAAAAGGTGTCGTACAGCACTGGCGATAAAGTCATCGTGGCAAGGACTACCGACGCAATGAGATAAAGGCCAAAGCCAAAAAAGGGGCCGTTGAAGGTGATGAGGAACTGTTTCCAAAAGGGAAGAGCGGGGCCGTGAAAGGTGGTGAGCCCCCCGAATGCAATGAGTTCGATCGAGGCGGTCTGTTTGAATAAGACGGCAGTGAGCGCGTGGCCCCATTCGTGGATGAGGACGGAGATAAAAATCACGCCGACCCAAATCAAAGTAACGACCCAGGAGCCGTTGCTATTGAGCCAGCCAATGAGGGCTGCAAAGACCCAAAAAAAGGGGTGTACAGTGACCGGGATTCTCATTTGAGGGCTCTTTGGATGGCTTCGCCCATGAGAGCGGGGCTCTCTGTGATGGTGGCTCCGATTTTACGAAACGCTTCGTACTTTTGCGCAGCGGTTCCCTTGCCACCGGAAATGATGGCCCCTGCATGTCCCATCCGCTTGCCTGCGGGCGCTGTCGCTCCGGCGATGAATACGGCCAGCGGCTTGGTTAAATGGCAGGACGCCCACTCTGCGGCAGCCTCTTCGGCGTCGCCGCCGATCTCTCCGATGAGCAAAATCCCTTTCGTCTCAGGGTCTTTTTCAAAAAGCTCGAGGACATCGGTGAAATTCGTCCCATTCAATGGATCTCCGCCAATCCCTACGCAGGTCGACTGTCCGAGTCCCAGTTGCGTCGTCTGCCACACCGCTTCGTAGGTAAGTGTTCCCGAACGGGAGACAATCCCCACTTTCCCCTTTTTATGAATGTACCCTGGCATAATCCCTATTTTGCATTCACCGGGAGTGATGATGCCAGGACAGTTGGGGCCAATCAAGCGAGAAGTTTTCGATGCGCTCATGACCCGTTTGACCTCCAGCATATCGCGGACAGGAATCCCCTCCGTGATGCAGATGATCAGGGGGATTTTCGCGTCTTCGGCCTCCAAGATCGCATCCGCCGCAAAAGGAGCCGGAACAAAAATCATCGTCGCATCGGGGTGGAGCGCCTGTTTTGCTTCCCATACCGTTTCATAAACGGGGACTCCCAATACTTCTTGTCCCCCTTTACCTGGAGTAACTCCTCCTACAAGCCGGGTCCCATAAGCCTGGCACTGCTCCGCGTGGAGACGCCCTGCTTGGCCCGTGATTCCCTGCACGATCAGTTTTGTTTTTTTATTGACTAAGATGCCCACGGACTACCTGCTTTGCAGCTGAAGTTAAATTTTCTGCAGTCATGATTTTTAGACCGCTTTCTTTAAAGAGCCTCTTGCCCTCATCGACATGGCTTCCCTCCATCCGAACGACGATGGGCACTTTTACTTGGAGCTCCTCTGCAGCAGCGATCACCCCTTCGGCAATCGTCTTACAACTCATGATGCCGCCAAAGATATTGACGAGGATCGCCTTGACTTTTGGATCAGAGAGAATGATCCGAAACCCCTCGGAGACTTTTTCTTTGGTCGCAGACCCTCCCACATCGAGGAAGTTGGCCGGAGAGCCGCCGTGCAGTTTGATGATATCCATCGTCGCCATCGCAAGCCCCGCTCCGTTCACCATACAGCCGATATCCCCTTCCATCGCGATGTAGGCAAGGTCATATTTTTTCGCTGCGGCTTCCTGAGGAGACACTTGGGAAGGATCGTAATCTTTAGCCAGCTCCGGCTGACGGAAAAGAGCGTTGTCATCAATCGCCAATTTAGCATCGATGGCAAGCAATTGCCCTTCCGGCGTCAACACAAGCGGATTGATCTCCAAGAGAGAGGCGTCCGTCTCAATAAAAGCCCGCGCCAGTGCCTGTGCTAACTTAGCTCCTTGTTTCGCCACATCGCCACTCCAACCCATAAAACGGGTGAGACGCAGCAATTGGTACGAGCGGAGTTTGCCATCAAACGCAAAGGGAAGTTTGAGGATCTTTTCGGGCATCTTCTCCGCCACCTCTTCAATATCCATCCCCCCTTCAGGAGAGGCGATGAGGAGCGGCGCCGCATTCGCCCGGTCGACCAGCGCACCGATGTAATATTCCTTGGCGATCGACACCGGGGAAGAGAGGAGAATTTTGTGAGCGATGACCCCCTCAGGACCCGTTTGCTGATTGACCATCTTCATCCCGATGAGCGCCTTGGCAAGAGAGACGATCTCTTCGGGAGATTTGGCAAACTTCACTCCCCCCGCTTTTCCCCGTCCCCCCGCATGCACCTGGATCTTCAAAACGGCCTCCGACAAGTGGAGCCTTTGCGCCACCTGTCGCGCCTCTTCTACGCTCGAGGCCACCCCAAATGGGGGGATCGGCACTCCGTAGCGCTGCAGCACTTCTTTCGCTTGGTATTCATGAGTATTCATAGGGCAGCCACTGCTTTTTGGATCCGCTTGCATCGCCCAACCCCCTGGGTTGAGCTTCTTCAAGCGCCGGCTTCGCCTGACCCAAAATCAGGGCGCCTCCTTGGCATGCCCCCCTTCTTGAATCACTCCCGGTACAAGCCCCTTATCACCGACCCCCTATTTTTGATCAATAAAAATTTTAGTAAAATAAAGTTTGTTATTTAGTTATATAAAAACACAGTTTGTTGTAAAATAGATTGCAAATGACAATTAAACTGGATACCAATTCTGCGAGAGCTGCTTGCGCAGGGAGCGACCGAACAACTGTGTTTGGCTACGCCCATTGCGGGTATGAGGGCCTGCAAGACCTTTTGTCTATGCACACAGCAGAGTGCGGCCTTGTAAAAGCTGCGGCCTCTCCCCTCGAACACATTCAGGGCAGCCATTTTTACAAGACTGTGCTGACCAATATCGTCTGTGAGAATTACCTGGATCGGAGTCGCCCCCCCATCAAAGTGCTCTTTTGTATCGATACCAACGCCACCTCCCTCTGGAAAGAGTTAGAAGACGGTTCTATCCATGTAGGGTACGTTCCAGCGCCCTCCCGCTTTGACCTGGAAGCGGTGGTCTCCAAACAGGCCCAAGTGGCCTGTTACCCAAGAATCTCCTCCACACCCGAACTCAGACGCGCCAACGACCTCTTCACCCATAAAGAGTTGAGGAGAGTGTACAAACTCTGTACAGACGAAGCACTGCCCGAAAAATTCCGAGAAGTCGCCCGAAGAACTTTTCAGTTTCTGCGAGTGGAGCTTCAAACAGAAGGAGACAATTCCGGGCGCCTGCAACTCAAACCCCTTCCAAGTCCTTGGGAATCCCCCCGCTGGGACGCCCTGTGGAAACAGAGAAAAGAAACCCCTCGTACAAGCCTCCCCGATCCCCATCCCTGGAGAGAGCGGGTGCTCGAAGTCATCTCCCCCCCAGTGCGCTCTAAACTTTAAACGCTCTTTCTGGTACAATCACGACCAATGTTTTCCTTGTTTCGTAAAATCAAGTCCTATCTTTCTCAAAAGATCCGGGACCTCTTTTCCAAAGGGTATGACGAGACGGCTTTCGAAAAGCTCGAGCAGCTCTTCTACGAAGCCGACCTCGGCGCTGCCACGGCAGCTGACCTCGTAGATAAAGTCCGCTCCTTTGTGCGCAAACGGCCCGATGCAAAAACGGAAGATCTCCTCGCCTTTGTCAAACAAGAACTCCTTCAAATGGTCCGCTCCCCCGCCCCTGTCCCGCTCGCCCATCCCCACGTGATTCTCCTCGTCGGAGTCAATGGGAGCGGCAAGACGACCACTTTGGCCAAGCTCGCGGCGTTTTACCAAGCGCAAGGGAAAAAAGTGCTCGTAGCCGCCGGCGACACCTTCCGAGCCGCAGCCGTAGAACAGCTCGAAACATGGGCCAAGCGATGCGGCGTCGACCTCGTAAAATCCAGTGCGCACGCAGACCCCTCCGGAGTGGCCTTTGATGCTCTGGCCGCTGCGCTGGCACGCAAAATCGACGTCGTGCTCATCGACACAGCGGGCAGACTCCAGACTAAAACCGATCTGATGCACGAGCTGGCCAAAGTGCGCAGAGTCTGTCAAAAACAGATCCCCGATGCGCCCCACGAGACATTGCTAGTTTTGGATGCGACAGTCGGCCAAAACGCCATCGACCAGGCCAAGACTTTCCACGCCTTTACCCCCATCACGGGGATCGTCCTCACCAAACTCGACGGCTCAGCCAAAGGGGGCATCGCCGTGGCCATCCAAAGAGAGCTCCAAATCCCCATCCGATGGATCGGTGTAGGAGAAGGGGCGCAAGACCTCGCCCCCTTCAACCCAGAAGAATACGTCAGCGGACTTCTAGGGTAGGGTTGAAAATGGAATCCGGCGATTGAGGAGCGTGAGAGTAGCCTCTACGATATCCTTCCCTCTATAGTAGTTAACGATCTCTTCTCGCTTTTCTTTCTCTGTACTGGACAAAAAATAAATTCATAGTGCACAACCCTCTGGTTCTAAACAC
>CAYHED010000079.1:0-7386 GCA_964355615.1 uncultured bacterium | reverse complement strand
CTCTATAAAGGGTGGCTTGGAGGCCGTAGTCGTGGGCATCCATCGCTTGCTGCAGGGCGGCGGGGGTGTAGTCTTCTGCTTTGTCGCCGAGCCAGTTAGTTTTCCAGTCGATGAATGAATAGCGCCCTTGGTGGTAAAAGACGAGGTCGATAAACCCTTTGATGAAGTTCGGGGGGCTTTCAAACAAGAACTCCACCTCTACAAACACTTGGCTCGGTAGGAGCGCGCGAAGAGTCACTCCATTCAAGGGGACATCCAGAGTCTGTTGCACCATCTCTTGGATCGCTTCTTGCCAAGGCAGTAGTGGGGAACCGGTGAGTTCTCTTTCGATCAGTGCGCGGGTAGCTCCTCGATCTTGCCAGATGGGCCTTGTAGAGGAAAAGAGCTTCTCCAACAGGCCGTGAATCCACACTCCTGTCTCAGCTCCGCGAGGAAGGGTATGGAGGGTGTACTGATCAGATGACTCCATGGCTTTGAGCTGAGAAGAGTGTTCTTGAGCCATAGCAGTAAAAGAGAGGAGGCTTGAGGAGGGGAAATGGGGCACTGGAAGTGGGGGCTCTTCTTCATGGGTCTCTTGCTGAGCCTTGCGGGTTGTGGGAGGAGCGTCCAAAGTGGGGGGCAACATCTCTCCGGGCAGAGCGAGGAGCTCTTCGGGGGAAAGGGCGCGGCAAAAGAGTTCTATCGGGGAGTGGGTCCCCGGCTTGGCTTCGAAGGGGTTGAGGATGAGGGGGGCGTAGAGCCGTTTTTTAGCGCGGGTCATGGCGACGTAGAGCTGTCTGAGTTTTTCCGCTTCTGCCTCTTCGATGTCGTCTCCACTTTCGGGTGTTTTTGTACCGAGTCCCCAAGCAAAAACGGTGTCAAACTCAAGCCCTTTACTGACATGAAGGGTCATCACTTGGACGGCGGCCCCGCTCTCCTGTGCTGCGGGATCGAGTTCGGCTATTTCCTTAAGGGCTCGGCCCAACCCCTCAAAAGAAAACCCCTCTTGTTGCTCCCAGGTAAAGAGGGCATCGAGTACTTGCATCAGATCGGGGGTGTGAGGGGTGGGGATTTTTTGAAAACAGGCTCCTATTCCTTGGCCTACGAGCGCCTCTTTGAGCTCGGCTAAGTTCAGCTCGCCAAAAGGGCCCATCGAGACGGCCTTTGCAGCACTTGCATCTCGCAGGGAGTGGAGGGCGGCGAAGAGTTCTTTGACGGCTTGAAAAGAGACGGTCTCTCCCAAAAGGGCGTGGTTGCGGGCCACTGCGGGAACGCCTCTTTCTGAGAAAAAGCGGACTGCTTTCTCCGCCTGGTACCGATCTTTGACGAGGATGGCAACGGCCTCATAGGGTATAGCTAACCTGTCCACTTCCCGAAAGGCAAAGGGGAGGAGCTGTGACTCAAAATCGACTTCCCCTTCCCCTTTGACGAAGTAGAGTGTCCCTTTCTCATCCGCATCCGCTTGAACGCCCGCTCGAACGGGAAGGTAGGGGAGAAATCCGTTCACTTTAGGCAGCGAGAGCCAGTTGCGCTGAAAGAGAGTATTCAAGGCGTGGACTAACTCAGGAGAAGAGCGAAAATTCATATCCAAGGAGTAGACATTGTGCTCCCCTAAATGGGCCCTCGCATCGAGGTAGGTATAGATGTCTGCTCTCCGAAAGCGGTAAATCGACTGTTTTGGGTCTCCGACTAGGTAAAATGCGCGGAGGTGGGGGCTGATTGTCCGAAAAATCTCCCATTGGAGGGGATCTGTATCTTGGAACTCGTCGATGATGGCGGCTTGGTATTTTGTTTGTATTTTTTCCAAAAAGAGGGGCTCTCTCAGGGCCCGCTGCATCTGGCGCAAAATCTCATCGGGATTGAGATGCTCCACGAATACTTTTTTCTCCACAGGCTTCCACGCACTGCGCAACACTTGCAATACTTGGCGCGCTTTGGGCTTTACAAACGCTTTTTTAGCCCGGTCAAAAAATCCGGGGTAGTGGAGGACGAGCCCCTCTTGCACTTTTACCTTCCGGCTTTTAGGATCGAGAAAGGAAAAGAGGGAACCCCCTTCACGGAGGAGTGTGCGGAAATAGATCGGGTTTTCGGGGTCCTGAGTCCACCGACTGAGGGCGATGACTTGTGACTCAAAATCCCCCTTCACCTGAACTTTGTAGTCCCGTTGGAGCGCGCGGAAATCGGCGAGCAGTTTTTCTTCTTCGACCGGCGAATGTAAAGCCGCTTTACATTCATCAAATAGCTGCTGAAAAGTTTTGGCTGGGCCGCCACTTTCCTCTTTGAGAAGCTGCTCGCCGATTTCGTCGAGTGAGGAATACGAGCGGAATAATAGAGAAACTTGTTCGGGGCATACGAGTTGAGATTGGACTCCCCATTCGAGAAAGTCGCGCACCGCTTGGCGTAACGCTTGAGGGAACTCCGCTTTTTCTTGGAACTCAGGAAGAGAAAGGCCTATTTTAGCTTCAAAGGCGAACTCTCGGAGCATCCGATGGCAAAAGCCGTGGATGGTAAAAATTTGGCAGCGGTCAAAGCCAGAAATCGCATCGCGCAAAGCCCGGAGGTTCTGTGTAGATTCGAGGTAGGGCCAAGTAATGGTATTGGTTTCTAACTGCTGGAGTGCTTTTTCTAAATTGGAGCGGATGCGCTGTTTTAGTTCTCGGGTAGCCGCTCTTGTAAACGTGACGGCGAGAATCTGCTCTACTTCGATCCCTTCCAAAATAAGCCGCACATAGACGTGCTCAATCGAGAACGTTTTCCCTGTTCCTGCTGAGGCTTCGAGTAAATGAGGCCCGAGAAGGGGGCAGTCTTTGGCTAAACAATCAAACCTCTGCATGGGCCCCCTTTCCTCGAGTGGGATAAAGAGCTGTGAGCGGAGCGAACACTTCCTTGAGAAGCAGGCTCCACTGTTCACAAATGGCCTCTGCCGATGGGAGGGCGTACCGAGCAGCTACCCAATCAAACACAGGGTCTTCCCAGCGGCTCCCCTTGAGTTTTTTCTCCAGCGCAGAGGGACCTCGTCGAAGAAGCCCATCAGCCCATTCGGGCAAAAGTGGCGAGGGGACTTCCAATGCGCAAAAATAGTACTCGAGGAATTTGCGAAGCGCTTCATGGGGCTCATTGACAGGTCTTGATTTTCCCGTTTTGAGACAGAGGATTTGGGGGGTATTTTGGGCAATGGCTACAATCAGCGCCTCGGGCCACACTTTGAGTACCGACTCCATTTGGTCGCTGGCAGGAATCACAAGACCTTGAGGTGAGACGTTGGCAATTTCCCCTGTGATCCGCACGGTTAGACCTTCTCGCACTGGGAAGACAAAATCAGCCAGCGGGAGATTTACAAGCGGTCTGGCCCCTGCAGTCTCCAGGACTTTTTCCCAGTCACTCCGCTCTTCTTCAATCTCCAAACGGAGAGCTTCCCCCACAATCCCTCGAGGGAGCTCTTCCCACTCAAGAGGTTTTTGGAGAGAGGCGCGTAAAATTCTCGATTTCAAAAAGGCAAAAGTGTCTTCCCGCTCATCTTCAATGAAGAGCCCCTCTTTTTTCTGGAGATAAAACTTCCAAGGATGGCGCGCCAGGGAGCTTAGATCCCGAATAGGGATGACCACTTCGCCTTGGGGCAATTGGACCTTAGGCTCTGCCCCAAAAAGAGGGCGCTCTGATCGATGGGACCGAGACGAGAGGGTAGTTACAATAGGAAGGGGACCCAATGCACTTAAAAGCTCCTGAAGGGGCAGCGAGGCCCCAACCTCTTTCCCCTCTTGCTCCGAGAGGTGCGAGTAACTGATCCGTAAAAAATCGCCCGCTCCAAAAAGGGCTTGTAAAAGCTGATAACGTCCCTGATCAGCTAAAGAAGGGCTCTCTTTTTTGACCAGATTCAAAGAGGAGGCCTGCTCTTTTAAAGGGAAAGACTCTTCATCCATCCCCACTAAGAAAAGAGCTTTTGCGGGGAGTAAGCTGCCCTCTTCTAACGAAGCAAAGCGGACGGCGTGCAGCTGAGAAGCGTGCAGCTCCCCTTGACTCTCTTTGCGCAAAAACTGCTCGATCAATGCAAATGGAAATAGCTCCTCCCCTAAACGAAGCGCCGACTGACGGAGCTGCATCAGCAACTGCCGGAACGTATGAGCCCCTTCATCATCAGAGTCCGCAAAGAGAAACTTGGCCACCAGTGTTTCCAACCGATCGGCCCAAACGGCCAACGTTGCCTCTCCTCTAAATGAGAGGAGCGCCGTCTTCAACGATTCAAATACTACCAAAAACTCTTCAAAGAGGTCGCACTCTACTTCCATCCCCTCCTTAAAGAAAACAATCCGGTCCAAGAGGGCATCCAGCCCCACTTCCCAAGAATCTTCCCCTCCCACCGAGTTGTCGGGGAGGAGTTGCCCAACCACTTCTCTTCGGTGGGTTGCATCCAAGCCCCACTCAACAGAGCCAAGCCACTTGCGGAAAAGTTCGAGCTCTTCAAGGCTCCAGTTCTGTTTACGGGTAAAGGCCCCTGCCTCAAAAAGGGCTAGCACCTCCTCCTTAGACCACCGACTGCTCTGAGCCAACTCTGCCAAATGTCTCAAGCCCCTGGAAAAAGGGCTTTTCCCATTTTCATTCACTCCGTAGATCCTGTGAGGAATCTCTTCAAAAAGGAAAGAAATCCAAGGGGCATAAGGCTCAATCCGAGGGGCAAGTACTGCTACCTCATCCCATCGAAGCCCCTCTTGCACCACCAAACGGACAATCTCCTCTTTCAACCAAGAAACCTCTTGGTGGATCGAAGACCCCGTCCGCACAATCTGGATCGAACTGTCCGCCTCTTTAAAAGCGCCCTTTTCAAACGTCAACACACTCTCTTTTAACTTGTCTAGAAGAGTGCTCCCCGAAACCTCCGCATAACACTCTTCTACTTCCAGTTCCCACGGATCTAACAAACGCAGGCACTCTCTTCCCACTTTCCCCCAGTTGCCCAAAAGAGAGGGAGCCTCCGACAGATACGTTTCCAACTGCTGACGGCTCGCCTCTGAGGCCTCTGTTTTTCTCCAGTACCTCAGCCTCTGTCTCCGCTCCCGATCGGAGCAAACATCCCCCCAATAGTGAAGACACGGAGAAAAGAGGTAAATGGAAAGAGAGGGGTATTTGAGGAGCCATTGCCAGTAAACAGAGGGAAGAGCATCGATCCCAAAACAGTGGACTCGGTATGAGGGAACCGGAGCGCCCTCCAACCACTGGACCGGTAATTTCCAAGGCCCCTTTACAAACAGCTCTTCGAGAATCTGTCCCTGCCACCCCTCTGTTTTTTCAAATCCAAAAAGGGCGTACTGGAAAAACAGATGACTCAAGGGTTCGGTCAGGTCGAGCAGTCGCCTTTGCCCCGACTCCAGATAGCTCTGTAGTTCAGGGTGATGGCATCCCTTTACAGAGCGGTAGATGAGACACTTCATTTCGAGCGAGTTGGGGCTCATGAAGCCCTGTTTGACCAGCCACTCGGTAGGGGTCAGGACCAAGAGCCCCATCGCAATGCCCCTTCGCTTAGCCAGCTCGATGAGGAGCCATTTTTTTACATAGAGGTTGGGGACTAAAATGAGTTGCTTGCTCAGCCCAGGTAAAAGCTGGTTGGTCAATTGATCGGCGAGAGTTTCAAGACTTTGACTGGCAAACAGGGGCATGATGTGAGTATGACAAATGAACGTATACCCAAACAACTGGAAAAGTTATTTCGGTACGTGCTCTCAACTGTACTCAAAAACGGTACAGTTGAAATTTCTGTCTCCATTTTCGACCCAAAATCTTTGAGCCCTGCTGTCCCATTTCTGTCTTGACTTAAGCATTACTGAACAGGTATATTCTAGCTTTTAAAGAAACGGGCGCTGTTTGAAGAAGGCGATTAAGAAGGTAATCTGGATCGGGTCGAGCTATAAGGATTTGATGGACTTCCCCGATCTCATAAGACGAGCGATGGGACACGCGCTGTTTGCTGCGCAGGAAGGCAAGCTGCACCCTCACGCCAAGGTTCTATCCGGTATGGGCAGTGCCGGCATACAGGAAATCCGCGAAAATGATGAAAGCGGAACCTATAGAGTGATCTATACCGTTGAGATGAAGGAGCGTGTGTTCGTACTTCATGCCTTTCAAAAAAAATCAAAATCGGGTATTGCTACACCTAAGCAAGAACTCGACCTTTTAAACGCTCGCCTGAAGGAAGCTAAGGTGCTTTACAAGAGTATGAACGTATGAAAAAGCCAAAACTCAAAACAAAACGCCTAGGAGACATCGAATATACCGAAAGCTCAGGCAATGTATTCGCCGACCTCGGCATCGACAATCCTGAAGAGGCTCTTGCTAAATCAGAAATTGTCCTCAAAATTCAAGCAATCATCAAGAAGAAGAAGCTTACCCAAGCCAAAGCCGCCAAAATCCTCAAAATCAGCCAACCCAAAATCTCCCTGCTTCTCCGCGGCTACCTTGATGACTTTTCCCTCGAGCGCCTCCTCCGCTTTCTCAACGACCTCGGCCAAGATGTCTATATCTCCATCGTAGCGTCTCATTCAGGCCATGGCTCCACCATGATCGGTGACTCACCAAGCACCGCTCGAATCGCAGCTCTCAGCAAATAAATCCTCATAAGGAGGGCATGGTTCCTATCTCCCGAGAGCTCTTCCGGCTTAAGTAAACATCCTCTAGGCTGCGCAGGATAGCACATTTGGGTATAGCTTTTAGCAAGCTAACCTGCTATAAACGGAGGGATGCGCTGGCTTCCCAAGACCCGTCTTCGCTCATTTTATTTGTTGAATGCAACTCAATTTTTGGGGGCATTGAACGATAATATCTTCAAATTACTCGTGATCTATCTCCTCATCCACGTCAAGGGACCCGCAGCAGCCAACGCCGTCCTCTCCTTGGCGGGGGCGATTTTTGTGATCCCCTTCCTCATCTTTGCCTCCACGGCGGGGGTCATGGCCGACCGCTTTAGCAAGAGGACGATCATCGTCTATACGAAGGCGACTGAGGTGGTCGTCATGGTCTTTGGGCTGATCTCCGTCTACTTCGAATGGGAGGTCGGTTCGTACATAGCGCTTTTCCTCATGGCCGCACAGAGCGCCTTTTTCGGCCCCTCAAAATATGGGATTATCCCTGAGCTGGTCGACTCGGACCGGGTCTCTAGAGCCAATGGCTCGATTACCTCTTTTACCTACATTGCAGTGATTGGGGGCACTTTTTTAGCCTCTTTCATCACCGACATCACCAATAAAAACTTTATTCTCGTTTCCCTCTTCTGCGTCTTCATCGCCCTGATCGGCGTGCTGACCAGTCTTGGCATTTCGCGCACGGCTCCGCAAAATTCCCCTAAAAAAATCAATCCGATTTTCCTCTATGAAATTTACAAAACGCTCAAATTCAGCTGGACGTTGCCCCATCTCCTCC
>CAYHED010000078.1:0-7406 GCA_964355615.1 uncultured bacterium | reverse complement strand
CCTAAAATCGACCGAAACTTTTTACTTGGATAGGTTCAAAGTCCATTTTAGCGATCGAGCATGTAGGGAGCACTTCGGTTCCCGACTTGGGTGGAAAAGGGATCATCGATATCGCCATAAAAAAGACCTATGACCCTTACCATGGGCGCCTAGCAGGATTCCCATTTCCCCCCTGCATGGGGGCGGTGGCGCCTGAGGAACCACCACGTTATGAACATCAGTGCGATCAGGATGAGGAAGACTACGGCCAGGGCCATGGGGGTTTTCGGAGAGAATACGCCCACGAGAAACGCGCCGATAGCAGAATAGGCGCCATTGAGGAATAAGATCACCGCTGAGGCGTTGGCTTTATCGCTCGCATCGGAGAGGGCCTCCGAGGAAGCATTTGTGTAGAGCAGCGCATCCCCGATCTGGACAACGATTTGCGGCAAGAAAAGGGCCCAGCCCACATACCAGTGATTCGAAAAAAAGAAGACCATCGATACGGTCCCAAAGAGCATCAGTAAAATCCCCCCGATCATGCTCTTTTGCGGGAGAGCTCTCCCCGCCAACCACGCTGTTAAAAAACTCCCAAACGCGATTCCCACGGCGGGAATGAAATAGTAGACCCCATATTGCTCAGGGGTCAGCTTCATGAATCGCATCGCAACAAACGGGGCTTCTTGAGAAAAAATAAACAGATGATTTATTCAAGGCACAAAAACTCCAGTTTCTGGTAGAATCGGCGCGTGGACTTTGACAGCGACGAATCAAAAAAAAATCTCAGCGAGAAAGAGGCAGAAGAGCGTGCCCAGCGAGAAGTTGAGCGAACCCAAATTCTCCAAAAGGCGACGGATATTCTAAAAAAAGAATTTGAACACTCTCCTACAGAAGTTTATTTAGTCGGGTCAGTCATACGTCCCTATGCCTTTTCTTCTCAATCTGACGTCGATGTGGTTTTAAAAAATTACAAAGGGGATCGTTTTGACCTTTGGACGAAATTAGAAAGTCAGATCGGACGAGAGGTAGAGGTTATTTTATTTGAGACGTGCCGATTCCAGGAATTTGTTGAGAAAGAGGGGCTTAAGGTCGTATAAAGATGGAAAAGTATGCTATTTTACTGGGGTACATCGATAAACAGCTAGCGCTGATTAAAAAATTGTACGACGAAGTCATTCATGTGGATGTATCCGTCTATGAAAATCAGTTTATGTTTGCTATGCGAACACAGCAGTTCTATACGGCGATTGAGGATCTTTTTAAACAGATTGCCAAAGCGTTTGAGAACCACATTGAAAATATGACCCATTTCCACAAGGAAATTTTGGCGCGCATGAATACCGAAGTACCCAAAATGCGCCCAGCGGTCATCTCTCACCCCAGTCTGCTCCTGTTAGACAAAGTGAGGGCATTTCGCCATTTCGTGCGCCACGCTTATGACTGCGAACTCGACCCCAAAGAACTTGCGACCCTCCAGAATAAGCTCCTCCATGAGTACGCTCACATAGAAAAAGATCTTACTCAGTTCCGTGCCTACGTCAAGAAACTAGCAGCTCCTTGAGCCACTAACCGGACAAACTTCTCCACCTCTGCTTTTGTGTTGTAGCAGCCGAACGAGGCGCGCACCGCGGCCTCTAAGCCGAAGGCGCGGAGGCACGGCTGGGCGCAGAGATGGCCAGAGCGGACCGCGACGTTGCGCAGATCGAGCCAGGTGGCGAGATCGAGGGGGTGGACCCCTTTGATGCGGAATGTGATGAGGGGGCCCTTCTCAGGAGCCGTTCCCACAATAGAGAGGCCCGGCACAGTCTTTAGACCCTCGGTGGCTAGCTGAAGGAGCGACTGTCCGTGGGCGGCGAGCTCGGGGCGTCCGATCCCTTCGATGAAGTCGAGAGCAGCTTTAAAGGCAATGACAGCGCCAATAGAGGGGGTACCCGCTTCGAAGCGCAAAGGGGGCTGTTGGTAGGTCGTCTGCTCTAGTTCTACTCGCTCAATCATATCGCCGCCGCCTTGGATGGGGGGCATATTTTCTAAGAGGGCTTTCTTCCCATACAAAATACCGACGCCTGTGGGGCCGTAACATTTGTGGCTGGAAAAGGCGTAAAAGTCGCAGTCGAGTGCTTGCACATCGACTGGGTGGTGAGCCGCTGCTTGGGCGCCGTCGACGAGGAGCACGGCGCCGTGCTTGTGGGCTTCGCGGGCGATCTCTGCGATGGGGTTGACTGTTCCCGTTACATTCGAGATGTGGGCGAGTGCGACGAGTTTGGTCTGTGACGTGATGGTTCCCTGCCACGCAAGAACACCCTGAGAATTCATCCGGATGAAGCGGATCTTGGCACCGGTCGCTGCAGCAGCCATTTGCCAAGGAACGAGGTTGGAGTGGTGCTCCATTTCAGAGATGAGAATCTCGTCACCCTCCTGTAAAAAGGCGCGGGCGTAAGAGAGGGCGACCAAGTTGATGGCGTCGGTCGTGCCGCGGGTAAAGACGACCTCTTCCCAGTGGGCGGCGTTGAGGAAGCGGCGGGCTGTTTCTCTAGCTTGGTGGTAGAGCTCTGTGGCTTTGAGCGAGGGGCGGTAAGCGGCTCTGTGCACGGTGGCGTAGTCCTCAGCATAAAACGTTGTTAAGGCGTCGATCACCACTTGGGGTTTGTGGGCGGTGGCGGCGCTATCGAGATATACAAGCTGGGGATGTGCTTTGAAAATGGGAAACAGCTCTCTCATCGGCAAAAGCTCTCAATGAGCCATTTGCGGGCGTCGGCAAGGGGGATGCCGCGCGATTGGAGGTAGAAGAGTTGTTCGGGGTCGAGCTGGCCGATGGTGGCGCCGTGGGAGGCTTTGACGTCATCGGCAAAAATCTCTAGGTTGGGCTTGGCATAGGCCATGGCGGTGTCGCTGAGAAGGAGGTTTTGGCTCAGCTGGTAGCTTTCAGTTTTTTGCGCTGCGGGGCGGACGAGAATTTTTCCCTGGAAACTGAAGCGCGAGGCGTCTTCGAGGACCGACTTGAAGTGTTGGCGCGAGCGGGTATGTGGCGCGATGTGCTCGACCGAGGTGTGGATGTGGCAGCAGCGGGTGGAGCCAAGGCGTACAAGCCCGCTTAAGAGCGTTTCGCTATTTTCTTCGGTGAGCTGCACCTTGGCAGAGATCCGGTCGAGGTCGGATCCTTGAGAAACTTTACGGAACTCAAAGCGGCTGTCTCTTTTCAAGGTCGCTCGGAGAGACTGAAAACGAACCGCAGAAGCCTCCACTCGATCGGTCAACACCGCTTGAGCCCCTTCGTCCAGCACCACATCAATGAGCCCATTCATCACTCCAGAAGTGTGCCCCTGCTGCACCAATTCCACTTGAGAGCCCCTACCCAAATAAACGAACAGTCGGGGGCTTTCTGTGCGCTCTGCGGTGCAGACGTGGCAAATAGTCATCGGCTCCGTGAGTTTAGTTCTGGGCGGCACGTAGAGAAAAGCGCCAGAACTCTGGAGCGCGCCATTCAGGAGGGCGAACGGATCGGTCTCTTCTTTCAGGTGAGTTGTATGTCGGTTTTGGAGGAAAAGGCCATAGGAGCGAAAGGCCGTTTCAAGGGGCTGACAAACGAGCGGTTTGGGGATTTGGGAGAGCGCCTCATCAAAAAAACCGTCAACAAATACAATCCGGTCCCCTTCCGGCAAGGGTCCGGTAAAGGAACTCCTCTCGGCCAGCGGCAGGAAAACAGCTTTAGCGAGGGGCACATACTGAAAAGCCTCTTGCTTCGGCTCCGGCATCCCAAGCGCCTCAAAGCGATCCCACGCCTTTTTGCGCCAGTTCAAGAGCGGCTCCTGAGGATCTACAGTCTCTTCCCACTTAAACGGTAGCATAGCCCTTCTCTTCGAGTTCGAGAGCCAGCTCTGCTCCCCCACTACGGACGATCTTTCCATCGGAAAGGACGTGCACTACATCGGGGCGTACCAAGTCCAAGAGGCGCTGGTAGTGGGTAATGAGAAGGAGAGCGTTGTCTTGGCTGCGCATCTGGTTGATCCCTTGCGCTACGATCCGCATCGCATCGATATCGAGCCCTGAATCGGTCTCATCGAGGAGGGCGAGCTTGGGTTCAAAAAGGGTCATCTGCAAGATCTCATTGCGCTTTTTTTCCCCTCCTGAAAACCCTTCATTGAGGTTCCTCTCTTTGAATTCGGGGCGCATCTCCATCTGCTTCATTTTTTCATCAAGCAAGATCTCAAAGGCCTCCGCACTCAAAACAGCCTCTTTTTTCAGGGCATTGCGCGCAGCGTGCAAAAACTGCCCATTGGAGAGCCCGCCGATCTCAATCGGATACTGAAAACTCAAAAAGAGCCCCGCTTGCGCCCGCTCTTCCGGAGTGAGTGCGAGGAGGTCTTTCCCCTCAAACAACACTTCTCCTGCAGTCACCTCATAAGAGGGATGCCCCGCGAGCACTTTTGCCAAGGTGGACTTGCCCGCGCCATTAGGTCCCATCATCGCATGGACCTCTCCCGCCCGGATCGTAAGCGAAATCCCTTTGAGGATGGGCTGTCCATCGATTTGCGCCCAAAGATTTTTGATTTCTAGCATCATCCCACCGAGTGTTCGAGTTTAAGAGTTAATAATTTTTGCGCCTCTGCAGCAAATTCTAAAGGCAACTCACGGATTACCTCTTTACAAAAGCCATTCACAATCATCTGAATCGCTTCTTCTTTGCTGAGGCCCCGCGTCTGCAAATAGAAAATCTGCTCCTCATTCATTTTCGAAGTGGAGGCTTCGTGCTCCACTTGAGAGGTGCTATTGCCCACCTCGATGTACGGGAAAGTATTCGCCGAGCAAGCATTGCCAACCAGCATGGAGTCGCACTGCGTATAGTTGCGCGCATGAGCCGCTTTAGGAGACATCTTTACCAATCCGCGGTAGCTATTGTGTGACTCATCAGCCGAAATCCCCTTCGAGATGATCGTCGACTTCGTGTGTTTACCGATATGGAACATTTTTGTCCCCGTGTCGGCCTGCATCTTGCCATTGGTCAGCGCCACCGAATAAAATTCCCCCACCGAGTGATCACCGCGCAAAATGCAACTCGGGTACTTCCACGTAATGGCCGCCCCCGCTTCCACCTGCGTCCAAGAGATTTTCGAATGGGCTCCCGCGCAAAGGCCCCGTTTCGTCACGAAGTTAAAAATCCCCCCCTTGCCCGTCTTGGGGTCCCCCGCATACCAGTTTTGCACCGTCGAGTACTTGATCTCAGCCCGCTCTTTAGCGACCAGCTCGACCACCGCAGCGTGCAATTGGTTCGTGTCGAATGCAGGCGCCGTGCACCCCTCTAAATAGCTCACGTACGAGCCCTCTTCTGCGATGATGAGCGTCCGCTCAAACTGCCCCGTCTCCCGCTCATTGATCCGGAAATAGGTCGAAAGCTCCATCGGACTGCGCACCCCCTTCGGAATGTAGACAAAAGAGCCATCCGAAAAGACCGCCGAATTGAGCGCCGCAAAGAAATTATCGCCAATCGGCACCACAGAGCCCAAATACTCTTCTAGCAACTCAGGAAACCGGTGCACCGCCTCAGAAATCGAGCAGAGGACCACCCCCGCCTCCTGCAGCTTCTTTTGAAACGTCGTCCCCAAAGAGACCGAGTCAAACACCACATCGACTGCCACATTGGAGAGCCGCTTTTGCTCATCCAACGGAATCCCCAACCGCTCAAACGTCTCCAAAATGGCCGGGTCCACCTCGTTCAAACTCTCGAGCCGCGGCTTGACCTTCGGCTCCGAGTAGTAAGACATATTTTGGTAGTTGATCGGAGGGTAATGGACGTTCGGCCAGGTAGGTTCTTCCATCTCTTGCCACTTGCGAAACGCCTTGAGCCGGAACCTGAGGAGAAACTCCGGCTCGTTCTTCTTGGCAGAAATAGCACGTATCGTCTCTTCCGTCAGTCCTTTAGGAAAAACATCGGAAGGAATGTCTGTGACAAAACCATATTTGTATTCAGTAGCAGAGTAAGGGGTACCCATAATGTGGGCCAATTTTACCTAGATCCCATTAAAGGGTCAATCGAAGAGGCGATCCAACGAATTTCTGGCATTTAAATAAGACCTATGTTACTCTGTTCTAGCAAGACAGGATTGTACAGGTAATTAAATTCCGATTCTGGTATAATAAGAGAAGCGTAATGATCGAAGATCTCCCAACCCGTCCACTCCTATGGGTGGCCTCCTCAAAACGCGACTTGATGGAGATGCCTCAGGAGGTAATATCTGATTTTGGGCATGGCCTATATGAGGCCCAGGTCGGAGACCTCCCTAGCATAGGGAAAGTGCTGAGTGGATGTGGCAGCGCTAGTATTGTTGAACTAGTCATGGACTGCGAGGGGAATACGTTCCGAGCAGTTTATACAGTCCAAAAGGACTTGATTCAATCCAGGCTAAAGCTCGCAGAAGAGATGTACAAAGAATGGAAAAGCAAAAGAAAGAAAAAATGACTAAAGAAACAGACTACGAAGTCACTGAAGGGAATGTTTTCGCTGCGCTTGGGCTTGACCAACCAGAAGAGTTGCTTGCTAGAGCAAAACTTTTACGACAAGTGAGCGCCCTCATTAAAAATAGCCGCCTCTCTCAGCGAGAAGTTGCAAAAAGACTGGGCATTACTCAGCCAAAAGTTTCTATGCTCATTACAGGTCGTTTATCTGAGTTTAGCACGGATTCCCTTCTTCGCTATCTTTCTATTCTTGGTTGCGAAGTCGAAATTCGGGTGAAACAGCCACGCTCCCGTGTGGGCATCTTCAGGCATAGAGGCTGCATAGCAGTCTGTTAAACAGAAGCCGCTGCGGCCCATCATTTTTGCATCCACCAGGAGCAAATTAGAATCTACTTTATTGGACTCTCCGCGCCCCGGTGCCCAAATGGAAATGTGGGCATAAAATAGTTCTCATGAGTCCTTCTCTCAAGCCCACTTGGGGATACCAGCCAAGTTCCCTTTCGATCTTGGCCGTGTCGATGGCGTACCGGAAGTCGTGGCCGGGGCGGTCGGCGACAAACGAGATAAGTTTCCGGTACTGAGCTGGGTCCACTCCTCTCTGAGCCGCCAAAAGCTCAATCAAGAGCTCGAGGAGCTCGAGGTTGGTCAGCTCACTCTTGCCCCCGATGTCGTAGGTCTCCCCTTTTTTCCCCTTGCAGAGGATGGCCCAAATGGCGGCGACGTGGTCATCGACATAGAGCCAGTCGCGCACATTCGTTCCCCTTCCGTAGACGGGAAGGGGTTTCCCTTCCAGACAGTGGAGGAGCATTAAGGGGATGAACTTTTCAGAGTGTTGGTAGGGGCCGTAGTTATTGCTACAGTGGGAAATTGTAGTCGAGAGGCCGTACGTGTGGGCAAAGGCGCGGACGAGGTGGTCGGAGGCAGCCTTGGAGGCGGAGTAAGGGGAATTGGGCTGGTAGGGATTGGTCTCGACAAAC
>CAYHED010000077.1:0-7439 GCA_964355615.1 uncultured bacterium | reverse complement strand
TCGGCTCCATGCTCATGCGCCTCAACCTCGATAAAGTAACCCACCCCATCCACTGCTACTACCCCGCCAGCGGAAAGAAGTTTTTCGATCGGCTCCGCTACTGCTGCATGTACCGAGAAAATATCCACGTCGTCGAACACCCCGTCAAACAATCGGGCATCGTCGTCGACGACGGAAAATTCCGCATTGAAGCAACCTTTTTAGAGCACGGCATTGAAAATATCGGATGGCGCATCACAGAGCCCGACACCACCAAATTCCATAAAGAAAAGCTCAAAGAACTCGGCATCGACGGACCCATTGTCAAACAGCTCGCCAAAGAAGGGAAAATCTCCGTCGGAGGGCGCTGGGTCCTCATCGATGAAGTGAGCCACGTCCGCCCCGGCGACGCCTTCGCCTACGTCGTCGACACACGCCCCTGCCCCGAGGCCGTCCAGATCGCGAAAGGCGCCAAGATGCTCCTCTGCGAGAGCACCTACCTCGAGAGCGAAAAAGGGCTCGCCCACGAATACATGCACATGACCGCCAAGCAAGCCGCCACGATCGCCCGCGACGCTGGCGTCGAAACCCTCATCCTCACCCACTTCTCGGCCCGCTACCGCGACCTCGAGCTATTTGCCGAAGAAGCCCGCACCATCTTCCCCAACACCTTCGCCGCCGAAGACCTCAAGCGCTTTCCTTTTCCCAAAAGCTGATTTTTTGTAAATGACTTACTGTTAGGTGGTTATTTTATGATTCTGCAGAAAACTGCAAAATGTACGTTTCCTGAGGAGTCTGAAGTTGTTGATAGTCAGTGTGGTAAGGAGTTGTCTGGAATTTGATTTCTAATGGGAACATTCAATAAAGTCAGGGGGAACCCAAAACCGTCATACTGAAACTGCTTCACTCTGCGTTCTTTCATAACTCACCGTCCCTTTGCGCGTTCAGTTTACAATGCTGACACCCATTTCGTAAAGAACATCGGGACACAGGTCCACTCCATTCGGCCAACGGACCGTGGTCCCATCACACCGCATCTGCTTAAAATACTCGATGTCTTGGAGGCGGGTGAGCGTGTTTTTTGCAGTTTTCAAAAAGTGCTGTAAGTCGACTATTTTGATACTTCTGTCGTCGAATACCAGCCGTATTTTGTACCCTTCTAAATACTCTGCTTTTTTTACTTCGTGTAGCATGACCCCGCTCTCCCGTTTTTCTCCCCAGTAATTTTGCTCTGCTTTGAGGGTTAGGAATCTTTGGATCAGGAGATGAACGTTGGTAAAAGGGTCTTTTTTGGGGTCATTGGCTTGTTTGGAGGCCAAGAGGGATGCGTGCTTGCAGGCATGGTCCACGAGGTGAACTGTGGTTTTGAAAATGTGTACTCCATCTTTATCGTAGTCCTCGAACCCGGGGAGTTTCTTCAGAGCTTTCAGCATTTGTTGGGGGCTTCCAAAACCAGATTCTCGAAATTGGAAATGGAGAAATGGCCATATTTCAAAACACGGGTTAGAGACAATGGGCAGGAACTGTCTGGCTTTACATAATGCGATGGCCTCTAAGAACGCGGAGAGTTCATGATCTCGGTCAAACACGCAAAATACTTGGTCATATTTTACGCCGTCTTTGGATTTTCGCTTGGCTGTATCCACGATGCTTTTGGGATCGGTTCCATCGCCCTTACATATGTGAGCGTGCACTCGTAAATTCCTGGCAAACTCACAGAGATAATCGACCTCGGTTTCCCCCTCACAAACCACTAAATCCAGAGGAGAGTAGAGGGTATCAGGCTTGCGATAGGAACGGATCGATAATCTTTTCGTCATGAGAAGCGGAATTTCCCTATGAACGGAAGGGCTCCGTAGCGGCCTTGTAGGTAGCCTTTTCCAATCGCTTCTCCTTTGCGCGGCTTGAAGTCGAGCAGGGAATAGAGGCGAGAGCTTTGGGCTTCATCTTTTTGGACGAACCAAACTTGGTCTCTCCTAAACAGGTCGCTGTCTAGCAACGAAGTATCGTGGGTAGTGAAAACCAGCTGGGCGTTCTTTGGATTAGTTTTCGGATTATGGAACAGTTCTATTAAATACCGGACAATATTGGGGTGGAGATGGAGATCGAGTTCATCCACAAAGAGCACTAACCCTTCGCGCAGGGCCTTGAGCCACCCTCCTGCTTGAGAAAAGAGCCTTTGAGTCCCATCGGACTCATCGAGAAAAAGATCGAAAAAGACTTTCTGGTCGGAATTGAGCACTTTATGCTGAGTTCTTACAGCTGTTTTTTTCAAAGGAGGGATTTCTTCTTCTACCAATTGAAAGTGTTCAATCCTAATGTCTGCACATTCCATGAACTTGTGAATCCACGGCAGGGTGTTGGGGTCTTTGAGAAATTGAAAGGTGAGATCTGGATTGAAATACGTTTCCTGTATGGGACCCGTCTTTAGTAAGATGACTAACTGATCTCTAAACCAGAGGAAAATAGGCTTGAGTTGTTCGCTATTGAACTGCACGGCGGTTGAGAGGTAGAGAGCGTTGGCCCTTGTCATTTGTTCCCAAACTTTATGCTCTCCCTTAAACCCGGGTCCCTGGTACCAATCGTAGGTCTTCGAGGAGGAATTCCAGATCCGTGTAAACCAGGTTTGTCGATATTTTTTGGGGTAAGCATACAACTCTTCCCGGATAACGCGATCCTCGGTAAGAGCTAAGTGGTATGTAAAGCGCGTGTGTTCGCAGACAAAATCGATCGAAAATTCGCTGGGCTCGCTCGGTGATTGCGCATTGAGTCGAAATGGCTGCAGCGGAATCTTCTGCCCCTCTTGAAAAGCCGTAGAGGAAGAGAGGACAAATTGTTGCAAGAAGTAAAGCGCCTTGATGAAGTTGCTCTTGCCCCCCGCATTGGGGCCATAGATCACAGCCGAGCGCACGAATCGGTGCTCTGAGGCGAGTTCAAAGGTGTTGGGCTCAAGGAGCTCCGACCCCTTGCCCGCAGAGAGATCCAAGGTTTCTTCTTTCCCAAAGGATCGGAAGTTTGTGACAGAACACCGCAACAACAATGGATTTCTCCCGTTTTTACCTCATTTTTGCATATTTTCTGCAAAAACTCAACCAATTTTCGTAAATTAGTCAAAAATTTCAAGAAATAGCTGCGCTCGGATTGATAAGATATAGGAGATATGATAATATCCATTAAGTAAGAAATAAGCACTTAGTGGATACTGTTATGGCTCTTAGCCTCTATACTCCGCATGAAGTTCTGCTCCGCCTCCCCTTGAGGGCCAAGGAGAAGCGGCTGTTTCTAAATCTGTCTCAAAAATCGCTGTCCGAGCGCTCGGGGGTGAGTTTTGGTGTGATTAAAAAATTTGAGAGGACTGGGAAGATCTCCTTGGAGTCCCTTCTAAAGCTAGCTTTTGTGCTGGACGCGCTCAATGAATTTGCAGACTTGTTCCCTCCGAAACCACTAGAATCGTATGTGTCCTTGGATCAACTGCTGAAAGAAAAAACGAGAAGACGGGGAAGAAAATGAACGACTTTGCGCTATTTGTCGATTATTGCGCTACGCAGCCGATTACGATGGGGCGCTTGGCCTATAAGAATCGGAGAATCGCATTTGAATATACGGCTGAATTTCTTGAGCTTGGGTTCGACCTTTCCCCCTTTAAACTGCCGTTGAAGCCGGGAGTGCAGTTTGCAACGGACGGGGTATTTGAAGGGCTCTTCGGGGTGTTCAATGATAGCTTGCCAGACGGTTGGGGGCGGCTCCTCATAGATCGCAAACTCATAAATCAGGGGATCTTCCCCAACAACTTGACCCCTCTGGATCGATTGAAGTACGTAGGAACTCATGGAATGGGCGCTCTGCAATATCGGCCTGCATACCCGGCGACCTCTATGGAATCCAAAGAGCTCGAATTGGATCAATTGGCCCAGGAGTGCTCTCAATTTAAGGCCACAGAAGAGGAGCACTTTCTCGATGAACTGATTTACTTGAACGGCTCTTCTGCTGGCGCGCGGCCCAAAATCTTAGTGAGCTTGGATCCCCACACCAAGTTGATTCGGCCTTCCGATAATCAGCGCAATCACACGCATCCCGATTGGATCATAAAATTTCGTTCTCCCACCGATCCGCGGGATGTGGGCTCCATCGAGTACGCCTACCATTTAATGGCGATTGCAGCGGGAGTCACCGTCCCAGAAGCGCGCCTTTTCAAATCGAAATTGTGTTCCGGTTATTTTGGAGTCAAACGGTTTGATCGCAATGAAAAAACCTTCCTCCATGCGCATACGTTAAGCGGACTTTTGCATGCGGATCATCGTATGCCGAGCCTCGATTATGAAGCGGTCATGAAAGCGACAGCTATCCTCACCCGGAGCGCAGCAGAGCAAAAAAAACAATTTCGCAACGCCGCCTTCAATGTGTTTGCCCACAACCGGGATGACCATGCCAAAAACTTTTCCTTCTTGATGGATGCACAGGGAATCTGGACTGTATCGCCCGCCTATGATCTCACGTTTTCCGCAGGTCCCGGGGGAGAGCATTGTACCACGATCATGGGCAATGGCCGATCTCCAAGCACGGCCGACCTCTTAAAATTAGCCGCTGTATCGGGCCTAGATCACCGAGAGGCGCTCGCCGTCCTCGAGCAGGTCCAAGAGGCCGTTTCCCGGTGGAAGCGCTTTGCCGAAGAAGCTGATGTGAGCAAATCCTCAACGCAGCTCATTCAAAAAATTCTGACTACATCATAATCGTCCGTGTAATAAAATATATATTCTTTATTTTATATTGTAATTATATTGACAATTAGTAATATATATATAATAGATGTGTATTAATAATAAACTAATGGAGATTTTATGTCGGCTATTTTAGGTAGATTAACTGGTGCGACCGCTGTCAATGCGGCGGCTGTTGTAAGCACTTTGACAGATTGGAAATATGGAAGAGGGGGCACTCTAGCTAAGGTTGGAAGGACGGCTCTTACGATCGGTGTGACCGCTCTATATCATGGGAGTGAGTGGATGTCAAAACGACTCAGTAAGCAAGAGGAAGACCTCGCCGCTTTAGCTCAGGAACTCATGACACCTGAGATGAATGAGCAGGAGAGAGTAGGAATAACGGATGTTCTTCGGAGGACTTCTGCAGGTGCGCGCCAGGGCGTTGTGGCAGCACTGAAGGAATTGATGAACGAGCAGTTGAAGGATTTGGATGCGCGCAAGCGTGCCATGACTATCTGCGGGCTTGTCCTCTTTGTTCATGCTGATCAATGGAAGGATGTGATAGCTCTAGTAACACCTCTTCTGACTGACAAGATTACAGGGGAGGATATTATCCTTCTCATTTATGCTGTCAGTCGGATTCCTGCTGCTGAACGGCAGGAGGTGATGGCCTTAGTAACCCCTTCTCTGACTGATAAGATGACGGGAGAGGATATCGCCAGGTGCATCCTGATTGTCCTTTATGCTGTCAGTCGGATTCCTGCTGCTGAACGGCAGGAGGTGATGGCCTTAGTAACCCCTTCTCTGACCGATAAGATGACGGGAGAGGATATCGCCAGGCGCATCCTGATTGTCCTTGCGGAGCGCGAGCCCGGCATGAGCAAGAGCGGGGGCTTTGTAGCAGTAGAAGAGTTTGTGTCTGATGAGCCGGTTGCTGGGAATCTAGAGGGCTTCGAGGGGGCAAATCTTAGCGATAGACCCGCTGCGGATGTGCAAGTACTTGTGAGTCGGCTCTAGCACATTTACTGTTGGTTTTCCTTATTAAATAAATATTTTAGTTATAAAGCGCAATGTTAATTGCGCTTTATCTTGTTATTTTGTATTATTTTACGCAAAATCAAATAAAGGTGGTTTTGTGGTTAGTCGTTTAAATAATTTTGAGATCGCAAAAAATTCTTGTATGTGGCTTGTAAATCACCCGTCGAGAGCTGGCTCTGGCTTTGTCGGGGCTTTGGCTTGTGTTGAAGGGGTCCGTTTCGTGGGTAGTAGACTCTTTAGAGACCGATTACAGGCAGTGCCTGAGGGTCCGTTTATAAGTGCTTGGGCGGTGACTGCTGCAGTCAGTGCCATGAAGGAAGGATTCCGAGGGAATCTTCTATGTGCTGTATTCAATTATTCAATATTTAGAATTTTAACTTAAACAACGGGAGACAAGATTTATGTCGATTCAATTTCTTCAGAAAGTGGCTGAAAAAGGGTACACCTGGGCTCTTAACAACCCAGAGGGCGCAGCGACTGCTGTTATGGGAATTTTCACTATAGATACCAATCAGCAACTTTTCTCTCGGCCTGTTTGCCGATGCCGATCATTTTGTCAGCGCTGACAAAATGATCGGCTGGGTCATTACCCGATTGTTTGCAAGACGTTATGGCTTTTTTTATCGTGTTTTCAAACCTTCTCCATTCGGAATACCCCAAGCAAGGCTGGAGATCTCTGGCGCTCCAGTATTCGATTCCATATTCATTGAGTTTTTTCAGGGACTCGAAGGACAAATTATCCGTGATCAGTTGGATATTTTCTGGTTTTTGCATATCAAGCCTCAGGAAAAGATTTTTTTAAAAGAAGTAGAGTAGCTGACGAGTGATATATTCAGCAACGGCATCTTTGTGGTCCGCGCCAGCGTCGCCGAAGGCCTCAGGCGCTTTCCTTACATCTTGTTATTTCTTTTTTTTCTTTTCCAAGTATTCGCTGAGTGGGCCGCGGTGGAAGTGGATGCCGTCTTCTTCGAAGGCGATGATGCTGGTGGCAAAGCCGTTGATGAGTTCGCGGTCATGGGTGGCGACGATGGCGGTTCCTTTGAACTCTTCGAGGCCCCAGGCGAGGGCGGAGACGGCTTCTAGGTCGAGGTGGTTATTGGGCTCGTCTAAGAGGAGGAGGCTGGGGGTGGTGAGGATGAGGCCGCCGATGATGAGGCGGGCGGTTTCGCCGCCGGAGAGGTTGCGGACGGGTTTGAAGGCGTCGTCTCCGCTGAAGAGCATTTTGCCGAGGATGCCGCGGGCGTCTTGGTCGAAGACGATCTCTTTGCGGTTTTTTAGCCAGTCAAAGGCGGTCTCTTCGGTGTGTTTGTTGAGGACGTCGCCGTGGTTTTGGGGGCAGTAGCCGATTTCGACTGCGTGGCCGAGGGTCATTTTGCCGAGGTCGGGGGTGAGGAGGCCGGCAAAGAGTTTGAGGAGGGTGGTTTTGCCGCGGCCGTTGTTTCCAATGATGGCGATTTTGTCGCCTCGTTGGATTTCACAGGAAAATTTTCGGATGACGGGGTCGTGGCCGTACCCTTTGGTGACGTGGTCTGCTTTGAGGGTGACTTGGCCGGCCTGTTTTTCGGGGAGGGGGAAGCGGATGTAGGGGCGCTGGATGTTGGATTTTTTTAGCTCCATGGGCTGGAGGCGCTGGATTTCTCGGAGGCGGGACTGGACTTGGCTGGCGCGTGTGCCGGCGCCGAATTTAGCGACGAATTCTTTGAGTTGGGAGATCTTTTTCTC
>CAYHED010000076.1:0-7466 GCA_964355615.1 uncultured bacterium | reverse complement strand
TGCTGGTGTTAGGTTTGTCTATATGCATAGATTTGCCTAGATTTTTTTGAGCGGTTTGATTGCGATCGAAGTGAAAAGCTCCAAGACGGTTCACCCATCAGACCTCCACGGTTTGCAAGTTTTTAAGGAGGAGTATCCGATTGCCAAACTATTTCTGTTTTATGGAGGCAAAGAGCCATTTCATCGAGGCGACGTGGAAATCATCCCCATTGCGGACATCCTTCCTCGACTCCCTGAGTTCTTAAAACAGTTCGCTTAAGTCATTTAGGGAGTGGGGATGTCAAAATTGTTGTTGCCTTCGCTATGTTTTCTGAAGAGAGGTATGGCGTTTTGACTCGAATAAATTGGTTGGGAAAACATTTCGAAAGATCGCTATCCTGATCATCAAAAATGATAAAATGCGCAATATTCATGTGGGAATGATGTTTCAACCAATGGTTAATTTGATCAGCTCTAGAGGCAAATCCGTAGGAGAACCCTTGGATCTCTTCTTTCGTGTAGCCGTCGTAAGCACTGTTTACGGTTTTATCGATGATGAATTCAGAAAAGCGCCAAGGGGAAAAGACTTGGATAATTTCTTCAAGAGTTCGACCTTCGCGCCAAGCGGAAGAGAGAACAATGCCGACATTGTACCGAAGACTTGCTTGGTCAATGAAATTCTCTAGAGTAGCAACGGCTTCTTTGTCGAAATAATAGGCGGTCGCCACATCGTAATGAAAGGACCAGAACCGATCTAACTTACCAAAGAGCTCGATCATTTTATCTTTTCGCTCTCCCCAAAAATCGTGTCGTATGGGTTCTCGGTATAGAACACCATCGATATCGAGAAAGATAATAAGCCAAGGTTGCCCGAGGTTTGTAGGATAGGATTCCATTCCATTTGCAGCAGAAAAAACGAACATGAGCAACAGCACAAAATTTTTCATGCGTCTCAGTATCAGTTTTTATTAAAAATTTGTCTAGCCTTTTTCGTTAACCCAGCTGCTAAGTGTTCTGGATGTGGTGTCAAAATTAGCGCCAATCAGTGTGATAGGACGTTTGTCGAGCTGGAATTGCGCGTGATAATTTCTCGCCTTGATTTGATTTAGGGCTTCTTCCGCGGTCTTGTTAATCTTAAACTCAAACACGTAAATATTGGCTGGCGTTTTAAGAAGCATGTCCATACGACCTCTACTCGTAGGTACTTCTGCGTTTACCTTGAACCCGAGGGTTTTTAAGAACAAATAGAGCAGAGAGTGGTAATAGCTCTCGGCATTTTCATGAATAAAGTGCGGAATGGACGCTAAATATATATTGAATACCCCAAAAAACTTTTGAAAATCATGCTGTTTTAAATGTTGAGCAAGTTGGTAGTAGATTCCTTGAACTTCTGAGGGATTTGAGGAGAAAGCTCGCACAAGATATTCAAGAAACGATCTGCGGACTTCTTCGTTGGGGAAGTCTAAAAAGTATGTATACGTTTGTGGGTCAAATTTGCGGATCGTCAAGTAGCCTGTTTGATAAAGCAGCACGGGGATGCTAATTGTTCCAACATCGTGGGTTTCTTCAAGGTCTTTGCCGGCCGTTACGTCTTTTTCTAAGTCTACCAAGGAAAAGTCTTGTTGTTTAGCAAGGGTCACCGCCATAGTAGGTGTGCCGGTAGAAAACCAGTAATTATCCAATACACCTGTTTTTAAGAATTTAAAGACGGAGACAGGGTTATAAACTCTTGGCGCATCGTTCTCTTGCGTATAAGAATATCCATTATACCATTGTTTTAGTAGAGTAAGAATCTCAGTTTCTGTCGTCTGCCTTTCCTTGGCGATAGCTTGAATGCTGGGAGTGAAATATTTTTTGATTTCCGCTTCTGTTATGCCTAGTAAGTCTGCATATTCTTTTCGAAAAGAGATTGTTTCTAGATAATTTAGTCCCGAAAATAGGGAAACTTTTGTGAATTGACTGACTCCTGTAACAAAAATAAACCTGAGGTATTTTTGATGAGATTTAATATTGGCGAAAAATTCTTGTAGGAATTTTCGGTTTTTCTCTGCAAGCTCCAAGTCATCTGTGTTATGTACTAATGGATAGTCATATTCATCCACAAGAATGACTATAGGTCCAAACCTGCCGAACATTTCCACGACTAAAGATTCGAGAGTAGATGAGAGCCTCTCTCTTTCGATATCTTCAATACCATATTGTTTAGCAATTGTTATGAGAGTATCTTTCAGAGCTTGCTCGAGTTTTTCCGGGCTACCCGAAGAGCTACCGGACAAATCGAGATGGATGATTGGATATGTTTTCCACTCGTAATCGGATGTTTCAATCCAGAGGCCTTTGAAAAGCGCTCTTCTTCCCTGGAAGAGCGCTTCCAGTGTGGATACGAGTAGGGATTTACCAAATCTGCGTGGGCGTGCCAAAAAACAGCCAGGCTCTTCTTGAATTAATCTGTACAGGAGGCGGGTTTTATCTACGTAGGTATACCCTTGGTCAATTAAGCTGGGAAAGTAGTATTGTCCCGTTGGAAATTTCGGTAATTTCATATGATCCACTGTATCAAATTTTGCAATTTACTCAAAGGTAAGCAAATTTTTAAGAGGAATGAGGAATCCTTGTGCGTAAATAATTGAAATTATGTTATTTAAAAACATATGTATCTAGAAATAAGTCACTTAGGTCAGTGCTGATGTCCGGCGTGGCGGAAGGCGAGGCGCTGGAAGGCGTAGGCCAGGATGCCGAGGGTCATGAGGACGAGCCCTAGGGGGATTTGGTTGGTTTCCTGGAGGGCGGAAATGAGGGCGGACGAGAGGATGCCGCCGAGGACGATGAAGCAGCCGTAGAGGGCGCCGGTAAAGCCGGCGATGTGAACGAAGGGGAAGAAGGCTCCGGCGAGCGAGTTGGCGAAGACGAAGGCGGACCCAAAGGAGTAGAGGGTGACGGGGAGCATGATGGCCCACACGGCGAGCTGGCTGGAGAGGGCGAGCATTAGGACGCCCGACAAGAAGAGGATCGCTGTGCCGGTAACCAAAAGGCGGTGCCTGCCAAAATGGGGGATGAGCGTTGCGTTGGTGATGCCGCCGAGGGCTAGGCCTGCTGCAAAAATGGGGGCGAGAAGGCCGTACTCGTCGGGGTTGAGGTGGAGGATGTTTTGGAAGAGGAAGGGGCTCGAGGTGAAGTAGGCGTAAAATCCGGCAAAGGCAAGGCTGGCGGCTCCGCTGTAACCGATGAAAATGGGGTTGGTGATGAGATGGCGGTAGTTTTTGAAAAAGGTGGCTGGTTGAAGGGCGAGTGGATTGAGCCGTTGGTTGGTTTCCGGAAGGCGCTTCCAGATGATGTAGAGGGTGGCGCAACCATTGAGAACCAAAAAGGCAAAGACAGCTCTCCAGCCGAGCCAGTGTTGGATGTAGCCGCCAAAGATGGGGGCGATGGCCATCCCTCCTGCGTTGCTTGAGGCGACCCAGGCCCCCATTGAGGCAAGATCATCCCCTGAGTAGATGTCTCTTAAGATCGTTCTCGAGAGGGAGGCGGTCGCCCCGAAGCCGCATCCTTGGATGAGCCTTCCGAGGTTGAGGAGGGCAAGCGTTGGGGCGAAGAGGCCAATGAGAAATCCGAGGGAGCCGATGATGAGACCTGTTAGGACGATGGGTCTACGGCCATAGCGATCCGAGAGGGGGCCGTAGAATAGTTGGGAGGCACTGATACCGATCAAAAAGAGGGTGAGCGAGAGCTGGACGGTGCTCTCGCTGCTCTGAAAATTGGATTGGATGAAGGGGAGCGAGGGGAGGTAGAGGTCGGTTGCGATCGAGCCAATGCTCGTCATCATCAAGACAAGATAAAAGGGGAATTGTTTTTCCATCTATAGCGCATCGTAGAGAAGGGGCTCTGCTTCTGTCAAGTGGAAGTGTACCTATTTTCTACACCAGCTCTGTTGCTACTGTATCGTAGAGAAGGAGTCCTCGCTCTGTCAAGCGGAGTTTCCCCTCTTTTACGGTGAGGAGTCCCTCTTTCTTAAGTTGCGCGATGCTACCTAACGCTGTTTGGGGCACAGTGTTCCAGTCCACGCCCTCCAGTCGCCGCAGTCCGATGGCCAAAAGCTCATGAGCGCTCTCTTGAGGGGCGAGTTTTTCTCGAAAGTCCACAGGAGAGAGCCCTTCTCTCAGTGCGCGCACGTAGCGCTGGAGGTTGGCGTGGTTGCGGAAGCGCTCTCCCTCCCAAAAGCTAAAGGCGGAGGGGCCGTAGCCCCAAAAGGGGCGCCCCGTCCAGTAACCGGTGTTGTGGCGCGAGGCGTAGCCTGGTTTGGCGAAGGCCGAGATCTCATAGCGGACAAAACCGAGCTCTTCGAGTTTTTCTACGCCGAGGGAGAGGAGTTTTAAGCTCCGCTCTCCTCCCAAAGGCTGCACGCCCCGTTTAAAAAACAGGGTGTGGGGCTCGACGGTGAGGTTGTATAGAGAGACGTGCTGGATGGGAAGTTCTTTTACTTGGGCAAGGGTGTAGCGCCAGCTCTCCTCTGTCTGATCGGGGAGATCGAACATGAGATCAATCGAGATGTTTTTAAAGCCGGCCCTTTCGGCCTCCAACACAGCCTGTTTCGCTTTTTCTGCTGAGTGGAGGCGGCCGAGCTCTGTCAGCGAACGGTTATCGAGCGACTGCACTCCAAAACTAATGCGGTTGATGCCCAGATCAGAAAAGCTCTTTAGCAGCTCCTACGAGCACTCCTCTGGGTTGGCCTCGAGGGTGATTTCACAATCGGCATCCCTAGGGATGCGCTCTAGCAAGGGGCCGATCCCTTCAGGGCCAAAGAGGCTCGGCGTCCCCCCGCCAAAATAAATAGAAGCAACGGGCTTTCCCTGAATGCGGGGCCAGACCTGCTGCCACTCCAACGCCAGCCCCTCGCCTAAAAGCTTGCGCAAGGGGGCTTGGTTGGGGATGACGTAAAAGTGGCAATAGGGGCACTTTTGTGTGCAGAAGGGGATGTGGAAGTAAAGAGAGATCACCAACTATCTGCGTCTGGGTCTTCGAGGATGCCCCGCTTCCAACGGTTCCGATCGGAGAAGGGATCTTCCTCCTCTTCTTCGACCACGACTCCCTCTTCATCGGAGTGGGAACCTGTGGCCCCTTCAGTCTCTTCTTCGGTGGTCGACTCGGTATCAAAAGTCTCTGTCTCCATGTCGAGGCCGGCATCGGTCATGTTATCGCCCACGTCCATATCGGGGAGAGTGTGCGGCTCCGCATAGGCTTGCCTTCCGGGAGTTCTCTTAGGAGTGACATACTCTTCCATATCACCGCTCTCTTTCATGAAGCGGAGCCGCTCTTTTTCCTCGCCAATTCTCTCTTTGAGCGAGCGGATCTCCTCACGGTGTTTGTCGAGGTCTTTCTTGGGCACAAGTCCGAGACTGAGCCATCGGTCCAGATCTTCCAGTTCTGTTTCGAATTTTTTGAGTCTTTCACTCTTGATGTTCATATAGTTCCTACTGATTTCCCTTTGTCCTAACCGAACTGGCTATATAACGCAAAGACTTTTTACCCTTTTTCTGCCAGTTCCATCAGGGCTTGTGCGCGAAGTTTCGCCGAAAACCACTATTTTTTGCAAGAGGAAAAAAAAGAGATTTGTAATATTTTTTCTTGTGATAAAAATTTTTTCATGTCACGATTCCTTTTTTCGCGGAGGGGGATTATGACAACATTCTGGAGATGTTTTTTACTGTGCGGCGTCCTGTTTTCTCAGGTGGAATCTACTGAAACTAGGTCGCGGGAAGACAAGGTCTACGTGAACCTGCGAGATCTGACATTTGATGCTTCGGGTATTTGGGTGCAAGAGCCCAGGAGCGGGATGCCCTGCGCGACGGATGTCCTTTACAGAGACGATCAAGGATATTATATGATGTACAGTGAACAGAGGTGGCGTTGCCCTCGATGCACTTCTATGAACCCTCAGGGAGTAGGGAACTGTTCCAGATGCAATTGGCCCGACTGATTTGGCTCTTGTGTCTGCCCCTCTTTCTTTGCGCAGAAATTCCCCCAGGGGACCAGCAGGTTCTTGACCATTTTTTTAAGGGGTTGCTCACGCAGGGGAATTTTGCTCTTACCCTTTTTGGGCAAAGGCCGGCGTGCCTTTTAACCCATCAATTGAGTTACACCCTGACAGTGGCTCAGCCCAAAATGAGAGCTAAATTCTTGCTGGAATATGAGGGGTGGAAGAAATGGGAAAAGTACCAGCACCTGTTTACGATGCCGAACTTCTTGTTTTGGAAGATTCCCAATGAGCAGGAGGAGGGCTCTTTTTCGGTCCTGTTTGTGCATAAGCAAAAAATGGCTCAGGTGTTAAAGCAGCATGCCGACCTATTTCCTCGCGACGCTTCAATGGAGATGATCCTCTCGGATGTTTTTGTGCAAAAACATCCCGAAGATCCCCGGTACCACTTACTTCAGGGGGTTTTATTGGGGTATGGGCTAAAGAACGCAAAGACCTTCCAAGAGATGTGTGATGTCCAGACGTTTTTGCCCACGCACCCCACATCAAAGGAATTTGTGTTTCGGCGTGTGTGGCAGGAGAGTAACCCGTTTTTTTGTACAAGGCCCTGCGGCTATTTGGCCTTGCATCAACCCCAAAGCGCCGAGCTTGGCTCTGTCCAGCAAAAAATGATCGACTTGTATAATAGTGATCCGTTTTTACAAACCTTTTTGGATAGGCTGGCCGAGTGAGAAAACTGTGCATGGTATTTGTTCTTGGTCTAGGCGCTGGTTGGGGCATCCAGTTCATTGGGCGATCTCATGCCCCCACCGAGGTCGAAGTGGCCCTAGCACAGGTCGCTTATAACGATCTCAAGGTCTATGGGACAAAAGACTATCGTCTGGGCACTGTGTTGCAAGTGGTCGATGAGTTGGGAAATCAGCGACGGGCAGAGTTGCCACCAAAACAGGTGTACGCCCCATTAGAGGCTCTTGCAGCACAGCAGACCGAGGAAGAAGCTCTCGCAAATTTACAACAAGGGGAAGCCTTTCTCCGAGAGCTCGAAGTACAACCAGGCATTTTTTCTGTCGTTGAGCATTTCGTCTATGTACAAACTCTTCATGAGGGCGACGGCGAAGCCGTTACTACCCAAGACACCATTGAAATCGAGTTTAAAGAATACGATCTGGATGGCACTCTCCTAAAAGACTCGGCTGCGCCAGTGACGATTCCCATTTCACAGACGATCAAGGGAGTTCAATGCGGCCTGAAGGGGATGCGCATCGGGGAGAGCCGGAAAATATTCATTCACCCCGAATACGGATTCGGTAAGGTGCACTCGGCGGGCTCCAACCGCTTACTCATCTATGAAGTGACCCTTCTTGCGAAAAAATGAGGATACCAGTAGATATGGACTCTTAACGCACAGGATTTCTTATGATGCTGATCGCAATTTTGACGTATACCAAATCACTGGATGCAGTGGACCGGTTAGTCCCTCCTCACCGAGTCTTTCTCAAAGAACTATTCGACGAGC
>CAYHED010000075.1:0-7486 GCA_964355615.1 uncultured bacterium | reverse complement strand
GCGCCTGGATCTCGCCGAACTCAAAGAGATCGTGCTACGAGAAGACCCCTCCGCCTTCATCGCCATTGAAAATCTCCACGAAGTAGTCTATGGAAAAGCAGCCAAAGCGATTTCTATGCGGCGTAAAAATCGACGCTCTTTTTCAACGGCACTCACAAATAAATGATCTCAAATACGGAACTTTTTCAAGAACTCAAACTCCTCCTTGAAGAAGAGGGTTCTCCCCTGGCCAGCGCCGAAGACGCCTCCTATTTCCGACACAAATGGACGCCGCCTCCCACCAGCAAAGTCGCCCCCCCCGTGATTCCCCTAAAACTGTCTCCCCCTCCCCCGCCTCCTCCAAAACCACCGCGCCCGGTGGAACAAGCGCCTCCTCCCCCACCACTGCCATCCGCTCCAGAACCAGAGCAGGTCAAGGTAGACCCAACCTCCTTTGCAGACATCCGCCGCATCCTAGAAAAAGTATCCCCCGAACTCCGAATACTAGGTGAGATTCCGAGCGATGCGATTGCAAAAAAAATCGCCCAGCGGTGGAAAACAAAAAATCAAGCCGCACCGATTTCCATTCTTTCCTTCCAAGAATCCAAAGAACAAAGGGCCTTATTAGAACAAATCGCCCTCGCTCTCGATGTCCACTTCGGCCCAGCGCGGTTGATCGAAGCGGAAGGGATTGAAAAAGAAAAGCAGTGGGATGCCTTTCTCTCCGTCGACGGACTCAAACTCATCGTCGCCTGCGACTACTCCCTCTGGCAGCTGCACCACCTCATGAAGAGCTACAAAGAGACACCGGCACAAGGGAGCCGCATGCTCGGCCCCATCCCCCTCTTTTTACTCCCCGACCTCTCGCTCTATCTCAAAGACCCCCCTCTCAAGCGCTCTTTATGGAAAGCTCTATGCCAAAAACTCTCTTCGTAGAGGTTCTCCTCGACCAAAACCTCGCAAGGCCCCTCGACTACTCGGTGCCAGAAGAGTGGGTCCACCTCACTCAGACGGGGATGCGGGTCGAAGTTCCATTGAGAACGGGAGTTGCACAAGGGACCATTTCTAAACTCAAAGACCATTCTCAATGGCCCCAAGTCAAAGCCATTGTGAGGCTCATCTCCTCCCAATCAGAGCTCTCCGATCCTCTTTGGAAACTCTCCCAGTGGATGTCTCGCTACTACTGCTCTCCCTTACAACGAGTGATCAAACTCTTCATCCCCCCCAATGTGCGGCGCCAAACCCAAGAAAGGGGGGAACTCTTTTTAAAACTGACTAAAACACATGCAGAGAGCTTGGCCCTCTGTGAGACGCTCCGCAAAAAAGCTCCCGCTCAAGCAGAGGTGTTAGAAGAGATCTTGCAAACGCCGAAAGGGGTTTATGCCACCTCTCTAAAAGCGCCCCGCTCTGCCGCAGCCGCCCTTGTGAAAAAGGGAATCCTCTCATCGGAAAAAGTGCTAGCGGGCGACGATTTGCTTCTAGAGGAAGAATTCTTCCCGACAAAACCGAAAAAGCTCAATGCCGAACAAGAGGCGTGTTTAAGCGGCATTTGCAGCTCGATGGAAAAAAATCAGTTCTCCGTCCACCTGATTCAAGGAATCACAGGAAGCGGAAAAACGGAAATCTATCTGCAGGCTATTCAAGAGGCGCTGAACCAAAATAAGAGCGCCATTTTACTCGTCCCCGAAATTTCCCTCACCTCGCAGACCATCGAGCGATTCCGCTCCCGCTTTTCCCAAAAAATCGCCATCCTCCACCACCGGCGCAGTTTAGGAGAACGATCCACCGCGTGGAGCATGCTCAAAGACAAACAAGCGATGATCGCCATCGGCGCTCGTTCCGCGATCTTTTGCCCCGCTCAGAATCTAGGCCTCATCATCGTCGATGAAGAGCACGACGGCTCTTACAAACAGCACGAAGAGACCCCCTGCTACCAAGCGCGCGACGTCGCCATCATGAGGGGCCACCTCGAGGGCTGCCCCGTCATTTTGGGAAGCGCCACCCCCTCGATCGAGTCGCGCTACAACTGCGAGATCGGCAAATACAAGCTCCACCGCCTCACTGCGCGCGCAACTAGCGCTACCCTACCGAAGTTAGCCATCGTCGACATGAAACGAGCCTTGGAGCAAACAGGGGGCTTTTCCCACTTTTCGCCGCAGCTCTTAGATGCGATCAAACTGCGGATCGAAAAGGGGGAACAAACCCTCCTCTTTTTGAACAGGCGAGGATTTCACCGGATGCAGATGTGCAAAGGGTGCAACCACATCCTCAAATGCCCCCACTGCGATCTGGCTTTGACTTTTCACAAACAAGCTGACCATTTACGCTGCCACTTGTGCGATTTCAAAAGAGAAATCGGGAGAGAGTGCCCTGAATGTCGGGGAAACTCCACCCTCGAATTCAAAGGATTTGGAACAGAACACGTGGAGAGGTCCCTCCACGCAGTGTTTCCCGAAGTGCGCACCCTCAGAATGGATCGCGATACGACCAAACAAAAAAATAGCCACGAAGAGCTCTTCAAACAATTCCGCGCCCACAAAGCAGATGTCCTCATCGGCACCCAAATGATCGCCAAAGGATTTCACTTCCCCTCCGTGACGTTGGTGGGCATTCTCAACGCCGACGCCACGCTGACCATCCCCGACTTTCGCGCCCCCGAACAACTCTTCCAACTCATCACCCAAGTCGCCGGCAGGTCCGGTAGATCGGAGCTCCCCGGAGAGGTGATCCTACAGACCTTTTTACCCGAGCACCCCACCCTCCACCTCGCCGCCTCCCAAGACTACGAGGCCTTTTTCTCCTCCCAAATCCAAGAACGGCGCGAATTTGGCTACCCCCCCTTCTGCCACCTCATTAAGCTCCTCTTCTCATCGACCAACCCCCAAGAGGCCCTCTCGGCTGCCGAAAAGGCCCATGCCCACATCCTTAAAGAGGGCCTTCCGCCAGGCGCCCACCTCCTGCCAGTTTCCCCCGCAGGCCACCCCAAAATAAAAGACTTCTACCGCTTCCAATTTGTCATTAAATGCCTAAAGATACGTGAATTACATACTTCTTTAGGAGGGGTGGATGCTCCCCGTGGGGTTTCTGTGAATATCGATGTCGATCCTGTATCAATATTTTTTTAAAAACATAATTGACTATAATTGCTTTTTTTGTTACAATCTTTGTAATTATAAAGGAGATATTATGAATTCTATTAATTTATTTGCACCAGGAAAACGAAAGTCTGACGAAGAGATCCCCTTACCACCGTTCGAGTTGCAGCCATCCTCCCCCTTTTCATTACCTGTGCCCTCTTTTGGCTTGGGTTCTCTTGCTGGAAGGGCTAGCAGACCTGTCCCTGCCAGACCACTAGTAGCACCCAGCTTCTTTGCATTCAACGCTCCTCCAACCCCTTCAAGGCTCTCCGCACCTCAGTGCCCCCCTACTAAAGCCCCCCGAAGAATTTTCTCCCAGGCCCGCCTTTCCCATGCACAATTGTTAGGACCGTGGGGCAATGTACAACGATGGGAAGTTCTGAAAAATGAGGAGGGAGCCCCCGTCACAGGGGATATTATGCAAGTCTACTTTGGTAACGGACACATCCTCAAGTTTCCCAGAGTAGATAGAGCATTAAGAACATCAGAAGCAGACCTAATTGAAGAAGCGGTCCGTCTAGGAAAACTGTTTGCTGAAAAAGGATTCCCCATCGCAGAAATCCTCAATGAAGGAACGGCTATTCAAGAACAACGACTCATTATGGAATATTTCCCTGAGACCTTAACCGCGATTCCAGAACATCTCATTCCCCAGTACAAAGAACTCTTACAAAAAGCATGGGACGAGAACCTTTGCATCGACATCAAACCAAGAAACCTCGCCGTAAAAGATGGAAAGCTCGTGCTGTTTGACTGGGTGACCGATGAAGACAGCGTCGCTTGCGCCATCCGGACCTCAATTACAAGAGCCAACGTAGCCAATCCCCGCGACCTAGCTCCAACCGAAATGCCCTGGATCGGAGACTAATCACCCTTCCCTTTTTTGCCAGGATCTGGCAAAAATGAGGGGATGGAAATTCACGCTTTTGCCGCCTTAAGACCGAGAGAAGCCTTGCAGCCATTCAGCTACAAGGCTTCTCCTTTAGGTCCCCACGACGTCCTCCTCAAAATCTCCCACTGCGGCATTTGCCACAGCGACATCCACCTGATCGACAATAACTGGAAGCGCTCCATTTACCCGCTCGTCCCTGGCCATGAGGTGGTCGGCACTGTTCTCCAAAAGGGAAAAGACTTGCCCGGTATTCAACTTGGGAACCGAGTTGGTGTCAGCTGGGTCCGCTCCTCTTGCCTCACCTGCCCCAGCTGCTTGCAGGGGGAAACGAGCATCTGCCCCGATAAAACCTCCACCTGCAACGGCCACTACGGCGGCTTTGCCGACCACATGGTCGCCGACGGGCGCTTCTGCTACCCTATCCCTCAAGGGCTCGGGTCCGCCTCTGCAGCCCCCCTCTTGTGTGCGGGGGCCACGGTTTATGCTCCGCTTAAAAGGCTCGGGATGAAGAAGGGGCGCTCCGTCGGGGTGATTGGGATCGGGGGGCTCGGCCATTTAGGACTCCAGTTCGCAAAGGCCTTTGGCTGCGAGGTCACCGCGCTCTCCTTTACGCCGAGCAAGCGAGAAGAGGCTCGCCGATTTGGGGCAGACCATTTCGCCCTCTTAGATGAGAAGTGGCCTGTGAGCCAATTTGACCTGATCCTCTCCACCGTTCACAATCACCTCGATTGGGATAAGGTGATTGGAATGCTCAGGCCCAGCGGCACGCTGTGTGTTCTGGGCAGACCCGAAGAGCCCGCCAAGATCGATTTTTCCCCGCTCATCTCTTTTCAAAAGTCGATTACGGGGAGCGCCACTGCCAGCCGTTCTGTTTTAAATGAAATGTTGGCCTTTGCAGCCCAGCACAAAATCACTCCTCAGATTGAGCAAATGCCCCTCTCCGAGGTCAACCGAGCGATCGCCAGGCTCAAGGCAGGCGAGGCGCGCTATAGGATTGTCTTAGAAACAGCACCCATGATAGGATAGCCCCATATGACACCCGATTATCACAAAAACGAAGAGTTCCAAAACCGGTCGCGCAAGCTCGCCGAGATCCGCGCTTTAGGGATGGACCCCTATCCCCACAAATATATCCCCACGGAAAAAACCTCCCAGATCATCTCAGCTTGTGAGGGGAAAGAGGTAGGACATCACGAAGCAGCTTCCGCAGGGACGAGCGAGCGAGTCGCTGTGTCGGGACGGCTGGTTCTCTTTAGAGCGATGGGGAAAAACGCGTTTGCCCATATCCAAGATGAGACCGGACGGATCCAAATCATGTTCAACCGCGATTTGACCGAAGTGAGCGGGTTCACTCCCCAAGAGGACTTAAGCGCGATCAAGTTCATCGAGAAAAAACTCGACCTCGGCGACATCATTGGCGTTGAAGGGAACCTTTTTATGACTCAAAAAGGGGAACTCACGATCTTTGCGAAAAAAATGACCCTCCTTTGCAAGTCGCTCCTCCCCCTCCCCGATAAACACGGCGGTCTCGTCGACAAAGGAGTTCGCTACCGCAAACGTTGGCTCGACCTCATCACCCACCCCGAATCGCTCGAGCGCTTCCGCCTCCGATCTAAAATCTTGCTTAGCGTACGCAACTACCTCCAACAGCTCGAGTTTGAAGAGGTAGAAACCCCCGTCTTGCAAAACATCTACGGCGGCGCCTCCGCTCGCCCCTTCACGACCCACCTCCACGCATTGGACCAACCGATGTACCTCCGCATCGCCCTCGAGATCCCACTCAAAAAACTGATCGTCGGCGGCATGCAAAAGATCTATGAGATCGGAAAAGTGTTCCGTAACGAAGGGATCGACCGGACCCACAACCCCGAGTTCACCATGCTCGAAGCCTATGCCGCAGGCTGGGACTACAACGACATGATTGAGTTTGTAGAAGGGCTGTTTGAAACCGTCGCTCTCGGCCTCTTTGGCGATACAAAAATCCGCCTCACCCCCGAAGGAGAAAGCTCTGCAGTCGTCATCGACCTCAAAGCCCCTTGGAAAAAAATGTCGATGAAAGAGGCCATCCACACCTACGGCCACCTCAACGTAGACAAAATGAGCGACGCCGAAATGCGAGCCAAACTCCTCACAGACTCCCCTATCGACCCGAAAGCCGTCCACGGCGCTCCCCGCGGCGCGCTGATCGCCCTCCTCTTTGAAGAGTTCGCCGAAAAACACCTGATCCAACCCCACCACATCATCGACCACCCCATCGAGACAACCCCCCTCTGCAAGTTGCATCGAGACGCCGCCTTGCGCAAAGAACAGTTCGTAGAGCGCTTTGAGAGCTTTATCTTAGGCCGCGAGATGTGCAACTCCTACACCGAGCTCAATGACCCCGAGCTCCAGAGAAAGCTCCTCGTCGAGCAGTCCGAGAAGCGAGACAGCGGCGACGTCGAAGCCAGCCCTTTAGATGAGGAATTCTTAGAGGCCATCTGCCAAGGGATGCCCCCCACCGGCGGCATCGGCGTCGGCATTGACCGCCTCGTGATGCTACTCACCAATGCGGAGTCGATCCGAGACGCCGTCCTCTTCCCGCTCATGCGCAAAGAAGAATAAAGAAAAAAATTAACCACAGAGGCACCGAGGAGAGGGAGGTAGCACAGAGGTAAAAATCTCTTTTTTGCGAGAGCAAAAAAAAGAATGTCCTGCATTTGCCGCGCCTCGCGGCAGAGTTCTTTCTTTTTTGCTCTCGCAAAAAAGAAAACTATTCCTCTATGCTACCTCCCTCTCCTCGGTGCCTCTGTGGTTCATTTTTTTCCCCGCTCACCCTGGAAGGACCTGTAGTTGATCTTCCCGTTCGCCATGAGCGGGATCTCAGGCACTCGGACAATCTCCCCGATCTTGACTAAACGGCTAAAGCCCGCCGCCAATAGCAATCGATTGATCTCGTCTTTGTCCAGCTCGACTGTCGTAAAGAGCAGTAGCTGCTGCCTCACTTCGTCGGCGCAAACGGCCAAGCTGGCTTGGTCGGCGGACACTTGTCCCTTCTTGAGCAGTGCCTCAAAGAGCGTTTTTTCCACGCCGCCCAAACTGATCATCTCGCCGCCGATTTTAGCAAATCGCTTGAGCCGATCGGTCAAGTGAATGTACTGCTCGCTATCAACCCGCCCAATATCCCCTGTTCGGTACCACTGCTCTCCGTTGATCTCGATAAAGGGAGAGGCCACATCGCCCAAATACCCTCGGAATACCGAGGGTCCTCTGACGCAGAGTTCCCCTTCAGATCCGTCGGGCAGCAGGGCTTGTGTTTCAGGGTGAATCGTACACACGGAGAGGCCAGGCAGTACTTGACCGGCCCCTTCGGGAATGTGCCCTAAGCGAGCTGCCGTGCCCGAAGGGACAACTGAGATAACGGGCGAGCATTCGGTAGCTCCATACCCCTCTACAATCTCCGCTTGGAGTTCTAACTGCTTCCATAAATTAAGGACATCTT
>CAYHED010000074.1:0-7567 GCA_964355615.1 uncultured bacterium | reverse complement strand
GGACTTTGCTACTTGAGCGCGGTGTTCCGCGTGGATGAGGTAGTGGTCAAGTTTTCCTTGGGGCTCCCCTAAAACTCCCTGGACTTCTGCTGTGTAAATCCGCTGGATCTCTTGGGCGCGCGACTGTTCATTGAGGCGGCTGAGCGCTTTGCTGGTGCGAGCGAAGAGGACGAGGCCGCTGACGGGGCGGTCGAGGCGGTGGATGCAGTGCAAAAACACGTTGCCGCTCTTCGCGTACTCTTTTTTAACCCACTGTTTAGCGAGTTGTTCTAATGACAGCTCTTCTTGCTCGGTGGGCTGGGTGAGCAAGCCGGGGGGCTTGGCCGCGATCAAAAGGTGATTGTCGCAAAAGACAATCTCAGATTCTACGTTGTCGGATAACTTCATATAACAGTAGGGTTGTGGCTGAGGCGACATTGAGCGAATCGGCGGTGCCAAACATCGGAATCTGAACAGCAATTTCTGCTTGTTTCATCCAAAGTTCGCTCAGACCGTACTGCTCAGTGCCGACGAGGATCGCTAGGGGGACCTTCAAATCAGCCTGGGTGAATTCGAGTTTGGCATGGGGGGTCGCTGCCACCATCGCAATGCCGTGTTTTTTTAAAAAAGCCATCACTTCTTCAGCCGCTGCTTCTACAACGGGAACCGTAAACAGGGTTCCGACACTGGAGCGGACGACGTTGGGGTTGTGGATATCGGTGGTCCTGTCGCAGACGATGACGGCGTCGACTCCAGCCGCATCGGCGGAGCGCAAAATCGTGCCGAGGTTGCCGGGCTTCTCAATGCTCTCTGCGACGAGGAGGAAGGGAGTTTTTTTGAGTTTTAAATCGGCGAGGCGCAAGTGGCACTGAGGGGCTACGCCCAAAAGGCCGTCGGGGCGATCTCGGTAGGAAATCTTGGCGAATACTTCGGGGGTGCACTCAAAAGCCTCTCCCCCCGCTGCCGCGATGAGGGCTTGTTCATTGTCTCCTAAGAACAGTTCCGGGCAATAAAAAAGCTGCTGCATCTGGCGCCCTGCGTCCACTGCCCGCTTGAGCTCTCGGTACCCTTCAATGAGAAAGAGTCCAGTTTCATCGCGGTGGCGTCGGTCGCGGAGTTTTACGACCTCTTTGACTTTGGGATTTTGCAAACTCTCAATCACGGGTCCACCTTGCAAAAGAGCCGCTGGGAATCGAGAGGGCGTGGGGAGAGTGGAGGGCCATTTCTCCGGTCTCAATGCGCCCTTTGGGAAGCGTTTGCTCAAGCAAATGGCTCAAAACCATCGGGGTAAATCCAGGAGTGTGGCACGAAAAAATCACAAAGCGGGGGGTTGTATTCAGCACTTCGCTACAAAGAGTTAAGAGGGGCAAAATATCTTGTTCGATCTTAAACACCTCTCCTTGGCTGCCTCTTCCAAACGTGGGAGGGTCCAAGATGATTCCGTCGTAGAGAGATCCCCTTTTTTTCTCGCGCTGCAAAAACTTCATCGCGTCATCGACGATCCACCGGATGGGGGCGTCTGTCAAACGGTTGAGCGCCGCATTTTGGCGCGCCCAATCGACCATCCCCTTCGATGCGTCGAGATGGCACACCTGCGCTCCTTGCTGGGCTGCGGCAAAAGTGACCCCTCCCGAATAGGCAAAGAGGTTCAAAATCCTCGACTGGGGCGCAACTAGGGGGCGCATCGTCTCCCAAAGGTCGGCGTGTTCGGGAAAGACGCCGAGATGGCCAAATTCGGTGAGTGAGAGACGGAACTGAACGCCTCCATGAGTCAGATTCCACGTGTCGGGGATCTTTTCTCGAAACTGCCATCGACTCTCACGGTCGAATTCGGCAGAGGCGTTTGTCCATTCTTTGGTGAGGGTGGGTCGCCATACGGCTTGTGCGCAGGGGCGAATGAGGGTGTAGGCGCCGAAGCGTTCGATTTTTTGGCCGTGGCCACTGTCTATGAGTTGGTACTGAGTCATGATAACGTAAATGTGTGGTGCACCAGGCGTCTCCAAAGAACGCCGAGCGCGGTTTGTGCTGCGAGTTCAATGCCATCAGGGCGCTCCCCTTTGGCGACAATTTTTCCTGCGTCGATCGATTTTCCCCGTTCGCCTACAGCGATGTAGATCGTCCCGACCGGTTTTTGAGCTGTCCCTCCAGAGGGGCCGACCAATCCCGAAATGGCCACGGCAAAATCGGCGTCGGTCTCTGCAAAAAGGCCCCGCACCATCTCGACGACGACGGCTTTACTCACGGCCCCCTCTTGGATGAGGGTCGAGTGGGATACTTGGAGCAAGCGCTCTTTCCATGCATTGGAATAGGCCACAATCGAGCCCAAAAAATACCGAGATGCGTCGGGGATTGCGACGAGGCGAGCAGCCAAAGCGCCCCCCGTACACGATTCGGCCAGAGCGAGTTTTTTACCCGCGGCGATGAACGCATGGTGGACCGCTTCTGCCAAAGTCGCCTCTTCATAGATAAAGGGGGCAAACCGCTTGCGGAACGCCTCGAGATCCGACACCTCTACTTGCACTCCGCCGGGAAATGGTTTAACACTCTTCGCATAGGGAGCCACCTCTTTTTCAGTGAGTAGACAGAGATTGAGTCTGGACATGCAGCCCCTCCGAGAGTTGTGGATGATTTTCGATCCAAGAAAAACACTTTTTCCCGAGCCGCATGGGGACATGGATTTTTTGTCCCTCCGCGATGAACGGAGTGGCGCGGGTCACATCGCGGCTCCACTGGCGCACTTTTTGAAACAGCTCCGCGTTGGGGCTATCTGCTCCCTCGAGCAACTCCTGAGTGATCGGATCTTGGTAAATTTGCGGGTAACTGATCTGAATGCCCCAAAAAATACTCCCCATCCCCATCGACATCGAATGGAACACTTTATCTAACGTCGAGTAGGTGAAAAAATGGGACTGCACTTGGATGACAGGCTGAGCTACCCTCACCAAATAGCGCTCGCCTGCGACCTCTTGTAGCTCGAGGGCCTCATCCCTCGCCGTCCAGGCACATGCGAGGAGCCTTTTGAGCTGGACATCCAAGGGAAGCTGTTTCTTTTTAAGCCCCTCGATCCACGAGCTATATTCTTGCAAAAAAGTCTCTTGAGAAACAGGCGGACAGGGGTTTTTCACAAAACCCCCTAAAGGATAGATCTGAAACGGGTTTAAGAGGTCAAAGAGCTGAGCGAGCTCATCGGCATCGCAGAGCACCTGCACTTTAAGCCATTTTGAGGCCTGATACATCCCCCCTTTTCCTAGCCGTAACACAATAACCCCGCAACGCCGAGAGTGATGTAGGTATCGGCCCAGTTAAAGACAGGAAAGGAATAGCCCCAAAAAGTGAAATGGAAAAAATCGATGACGTGCCCATAGAGCATCGTGTCGACCACATTGCCCAATGCGCCAACGATAATCAGCCATAACGCCCAGTGAGCCCCAGGAGTGCGGAGCACATAAACCACGAGACCGGCGAGCATCGCCACCCGCCCCAAAAAGAGCCAGAGCGGATGATCGGCAAAGAGGCCCCACGCCGTCCCTGTATTGGTCACAAAATCCAAAGAAAATGCGACCCCGAACCAATCGGGCAAGATCGGAACCCCTGCGGCGGGAAGAAAATGGAGAGCGCACCACTTTGAGCTGGCATCTAAGAGGAGTAACAATGCCAGAAGCAGGTACTTCACACTAAGCCTTTTTCAAACTTCTCTTGGGCTTTGACGGTCATGGTTGCGTAAGGGATCGCCTCGAGCCGCTTGATCGGAATTTCTTCCCCAGAAAGATCGCAAACCCCATACGTGTCGCCTTCAATTTTTTCCAGCGCCCGATCGATCTGTCTTAGGATCGTAAACTCCTTATTGGTCACTTCCAAGCTGATGCTTTTGACGAAATCGTCTGTCCCCTCATCGGCTGAGTGCTGGGAATATCCCTTCGCCTCATCAGGTTCCGTGACCTCTTTTTTCGATCCTTGCAAAGCGCGCACTACTTGAGCGCGGAGATCTTGGAGCCGTTTTTTAAAATAGGCAACTTCAGTTTTTTTCAATGGCATGAGCAGGTTCCTCATTTTCTGGTTTTTGAACTGGCGCTAATCCTTCGATCGCTTCTGATAACTCCCGGATGTCTTTAAAGCGCTTGTATACGCAAGCAAAGCGAATGTATGCGACCACATCGATCTCTCGGAGGTGCAACATGACGAGATCGCCCAACTCACGGCTGGTGATTTCTCGAATTCCGCGGGCCATGAGCTCCACCTTGACTCGATCCGCAAGGGCGCGGACATCATCGTGGCTCACTCGCGTGTGGCGGCAGGCTGCATCGAGACCTGAAATCAGCTTTTCTTGCTGAAAATCTTGATAGGTCCCATCCCGTTTTTTCACTTGCAGACTCAAGTCGACCGTTTCAAACGTTGTAAAACGGCGCATGCACTGGCAACACTCCCGCCTTCTGCGGACCGCATTGCTCTCCATCGCATCGCGCGAATCGGTGACTTTGGACTCCTCGTGATTACAAAAAGGACATCTCACAATAACTCTCTTGCTTCGATAGCCTGTTTAGGAGGTTTCAAGATTTTTGTGTACAAAATTCGGCCATTTTCATAATTTCCACCTCGCTAAGTGGAAATTCTGAAAAAGGCCTCAAAATTCGGAGGGAGTGGGATTCGAACCCACGGTACGCTTTCACGCACACACGCTTTCCAAGCGTGCTCCTTAAGCCACTCGGACATCTCTCCCAAGGCTGCCTAGCAAGGCTACCAGAATGAGCTGTTATTACACAAGCTCATACATGTAGCGCATAGCGGGAACCGCATAAGAAACCGGCTTTGGAAAGACAGGTTCCTCTTCTCTGGCTCCCTTCTCCACAGCAGCTACCCGAGAGACCGCGTAGTAAGAGACAACCGCATAGACAGCCGTCCATAATGCACACACCTGAAAAAGGGGGGTGGTCACTTTCTGAATCATGAGGGCTAGGCTCAGGATAGAAGAGACCAGGGCGGTCACCGTGTAAATGGCTTGCTTCCGAGAGACTTCAGAGACTTCTTCGAAATAGCCGTCCTTAGCTCCTTCCATTACCACCACCGATACCACCGAATCCCCAGACCCCTCTCTCCGACACTCTTTAGGCGCCAGTCTCCGAAGCTCTTTAGCCGCCAGATACTGTCTATTTTTCTCTTCAAAAATCTGAGGCAGTGTGGCAGCCTCATTGTCCCACTTGCAAGCCCCGATGAATGACAGCGCGCCGCCGATTCCTGGCGTGCAGCAAAGAGCTACCCAAGCAGGGTGAAGATTTGTTCCGTATACTTTCATAAAAGTCTCCTTTGAAAGGCAAGGAGCGTACAGAAAAGAAAATTTTTTAGCAAGACGCAATCAGGAACGGCTTAACATCCATTTCCAAATAGGGACTACATGAATCTGTTTTTGCTCTTCAGGAAGGTCAATCTCCTCAGAATCATTTACAGTTAATATAATCCCCTCTTTTAGTTCGTAGGTTCTCATGGCATCGAGGAGTCCTTCGATTTCCCGCTCTCTCACTTGAGGAGAGCTCATTTCTTCACAAACCTGAATGGCCTGCACTACGCGAATCCCCTCTCGAATCACAAAGTCACATTCCTTTTTCTCTTTGTGGTAATAAATATCGAGTCCACGTCTTTTGAGTTCGATGAAGACCTCATTTTCCAAGAGCCTGCCTCGATCTTCAGAGGTCCGAAAACCGACAATTTTAGCAAGAGCATGATCAATAAAATAGACTTTTTTAGGACTGATCATTTGTTTTTTCAGGGAACTGCTATAACAATTAACAAAAAAACACAGGTAGGAATTCTGTAAATAGTTGCAATAGTCGCTCACTGTGGTGCCACTGCCCACATCAATGCTTTTTTTCAGGGAATCGTAAGTGACCGGCTTCCCAACTGAACCGGCCAAGAGATAGACGAGCTCTTTAATGGAACGTTCATTCGCAATTTTGTAACCGGCAATAATGTCCTTATAGAGGATACTTTCATACAAAGTCTGCAAATATTTGGGGTGTTTATATTTTAAAAATTCCGGTATTCCACCTGTCTCTTGATACTGAGCGAACTGTTGCAGAATCAACCCTTTTTCTTGGGTTGTAGGCGTCGAGATACCGAGTAGTTCTGGTTTTTGGTAACGGGTGATTTCAAAAAACGAAAGTGGATACACTTCAATCGGAATATAGCGTCCCGTTAAACGAGTTCCCAGTTCGCGACTAAACAAATCGGCATTCGATCCTGTGAGAAAAATCTTACGCCCTTCATTATAAAGACGACGGATGACCCGTTCCCAGCCTTCTATATTTTGAATTTCATCGAAGTAAAAAGTCGATTGGAGGCCAAACAACTCGATGAATGTCTCTATGAGCAACTGAAAATCTTTGAGCTCAAAATCGACCAATCGGTCGTCCTCGAAGTTGAGGTAATAATCCGCTTCCACAGCTTTCTTTCGAATGACCTGCAATAAAGTGGATTTCCCGCTCCGCCTCACTCCCGTCATGACGACGACATCGGGGGTTGTTAAAAAAGGGCAAACGGCTTCATAAGCCGTCTGAGCCACATAGTCATCGGGAAAGGGCCACTTTCTCTGCTCTAAAATAACCTCTTTTAACTTCGATTTCTCCATGGAATAGATTCTACAGAACTATAACTCCACTGTCAATGGAGTATTGCGACTAAAAAGCTCCAGTGACAGTGGAGATGTTATCAAGTAACTTAAAACCAATAGATTACAAACAAAGTATCGGCAGTTAGGCCAACCTTGATTTATAAACCCAAAACGGCGATCATCCTTCCGATGAGAACAGTACTGCTCCTAATCCTTTTAGCTGGGTGCCACAAGGCCCCTCTCCCCGAACCTACTGCGAAGCCGCTTGTCCTCGTGAGCATCGCCCCCTATCGCTCTCTCGTGGAGCGGGTCGCAGGAGCGGGCATCGAGGTGCAGGCCGTGGTCCCTATGGGGGCCAACCCCCACTCTTTTGAGCCCACCTCCCAAGAGGTCGCCCGGATGGAAAAGGCCTCGATCTGGTTTTGCATTGGGGAGCCGTTTGAGGCGGAAATCGCTCCGATTTTGCAAAAACGGAACCCCTCTCTCGTGGTGATTGACCTGAGAGCGGGCATCCCTCTCATTGAAGAGGGGGAGCACGCATGCCATCACTGCGGTATGGACCACTTTGACCGGCACATTTGGCTGAGCCCTCAGCTCGCTTCGCTCCAGGTGGGACAGATCGAAAAAGCACTCACAGAGGTTTTCCCTGAGCAGGGGCATCTTGTGGAGAATCGGGACCTGCTCCAACAAGAATTGGCCGCTCTCGATGGGGAGATTCGGGCCCTTCTCGCACCTCTCAAAGATCGTTCCATCATCGTCTCTCACCCGGCATTCGGTTATTTTTGCAAGGACTACCACCTCGAACAGCTCTCGGTCGAGTATGAAGGAAAAGACCCGCGTCCCAAACAGCTCGAACACACGATGCACAGAGCAGCTGTAGAGGGAGCGACCCTTGCTCTAGCACTTCCCCAATACAACAATAAGGGCGCGCAGATGATCGCCGACAAACTGCACGTACCGGTCCGTTGGATCGACCCCTACTCCCCC
>CAYHED010000073.1:0-7569 GCA_964355615.1 uncultured bacterium | reverse complement strand
TATGTGCAGTGCGAAAAACAGGGAGCAAAAGTTGACGGAGTGATTTTGAAACGAGTCTTTCCCGAAAAAAGGGAAATGATCTTGAAGTATATTGCCAAAGCGCTCAAACGGTGGAACGTCCCCCTTCTCGGCGCCATCCCCTTCGATGAGCTCCTCAGCAGCCCCACGATGAGCGATTTTGAGCACCTTTTTCAAACCAAGCTCTTTGCAGGAGAGGCATACCGTCTGCGGCATTTTCACGGCATCCGCCTGATTGCCTCCTCCGTTGAAATCTACCGGACAGTTCTTCCCACGCAAGAGCTCCTCATCACCCCCGCATCCCGCGAAGACGTCGTCTTGGCGACCCTCTCGCGCTTCTGGGATCTCAAGATCTCCCAAAGGGAAGTCCCCTTAGAAATCGGACTGATCCTGACAGGCAAAGCGCCCCCATCAGAGAGCCTGATCGACCAGATCCGGAAAGCGGAAATCCCCACCCTCTTCACACCCGTCACGAGCTTCGCAGCCCTCAAAATGATCCACAACCACACAGCCAAAATCCGGAAAGAAGACACCGAAAAAATCGATGAGGCCATCAAGGTGGTGAAGAAGCACATTGATTTTGAGCAGTTGATACAAATGCTCTAAATGAGCTCAATATAGCTTTCTAGAAACTCAGCAATTTTTACAAGCGAGTGTTTCCGTAGAATTCCGAGATATTCACCCGATGTCTTTGTAGGGCTGTTCATTCGACTTCTGCAAGTTTTCACCGCTGTCAGAAAAACGGGTAGATGAAGGTCACTTTGGTTAAGGAAAAAATCATCGGGGTGCTGCGCCTCGATGCCATATTTCCCCAGAACCTCCTCAGGGAAGTCTTTGAGATTGTATGTGACAATCATCTGCGCTTGCCCTTTGATAGATGCAGCAAGAATGTGTCGATCGTCTGGATCCGGTAGCTCAAGATGGAGACATAGGTGCTCGTACCCTTCAACTAAACAGTCCTCAACACTCTCATTGATCAATCTCCGAGTCCTTTCTAGTCTTTCAGGTGCCAAATCGGGCCTTTTCCTGATGAGATTGTGCATCCATTCGTCATGGATCCTCTCAGTCCACTTAGCTCTAAAAAGAGCGGCCACTGCCAGCTCCAAAATGAGATCCCTCACAGGAGCTGGATATAAGACGCACGCATCAAAAAGAACGACAAATCCGGACAACATCTAATATCCAAGGTCTAAGTCCTGCGCTTCTTTGGTCAGCTCTTCTTGCGCTCTACGACTTTTGCTCTTAGATTGTTCCTGATACTTAAGAATATCTGCAAACAAAATTCTTCTGTGCCTACCGATTTTGTGAAATTTGATCTTCCCTTTCTCTAAAAGCTGGATGAGGTAAGGACGAGAGACATTGAGCAGATTGGCCGCTTCCTGCGTCGTTAATTCTGCGTGAATAGGGACAAGAGTGACAGCATTCCCTTCTGCAACATGGAGAAGAGTGCTGAACAGAAACTCGACAATTGCTGGGGGAAGCAGAAAGTCAGTAGAACCTTTTCCAGTAGCCCTTCTAAGGGAAAATTGCACATCTCCCTTCCAGTCACCAGATAAAAAAGTTCGCATTTCAGCAGATGCCTTTCCAGCTAATTCAATCTCATGAGATTTAGGTAGAACGGGCATAGATTTTCTTGGGACGACGGTCATACACTCCTCTCCAGGTTCTAACTCAAGAATGATCATTATTCGAAATAATCGCAACAAAATTTATGAAAGCTTCCAGTAACTCTTCTACGGAGATCTCTTTCATACAACTCCCCGTTGGGCAAGTGCGGAGCACGGGGCATGTTTTGACAAAGGAGCGCTGGTAGGGACACTTCCCCCAATAGGCCCCATGTTCTGGGCCGAGGGGCTTGAACAAGTCCGGCGAGGATGGGCCAAACACCCCAAAGCTGGGAGTTCCCACCATCCCGGCTAAGTGGAGGGCGCTTGAGTCGACGGCGAGAACCAGATCGACCTCCCTCATCTTCTGTTGCCACTCGGAGAGGGTCATCTTGTTACAGATCTCCGACTTTCTCCCGACCCCCCTTTGAATCTCTTCACAAAATGCCCTATCCGATTCTTCTCCCCATACAAAGAGGAGGGTGCACTCCCCTATTTGGTCTAAAAACTGGGCCCACGTCGCAGCGGGGAGCTGTTTATTTTTCCACTTGGATCCGGGACAGACCATAATGGTCTTAAACTCTCGCGCGGTCTTGATTTTTTTCTGCGCTTCTGCGCTTCTGCACTCATCGTAGCTGATCGGTTTCTCTCCGCTGCAATCCGAATGCGTGTTAAAATAGGCTTCGATGAGGGCGAGATACTGGAGGCGCATATTCAACGCAGGAGAGACGTCGTAGTGGCGATGAGTGGCCAATAAATTAGGCCACTCCCGCACGGAGCGCCATCCAAATCCGACCTTCACGAGAGCCCTAGCCGCCAATGTAAAAATCCCCGACTTGCAGTTGCCTTGAAGGTCGAAGACGACGTCGTACCGTTCTTGCCGCACACCCTTAAGCGAGGAGAGGATCTTTTTCCTGGTAATGGGGATCGCTTTTCGAATTTGGGGATGGCTCTGGACCAAGGCTAAGAATTTTTCCTCAACGACCCAATCTACTATGTGCCCTTTGAGGGCGTCCAAAACAAAAAAAGCCTGAACGATATCGCCCAAAGAGGAAGTTTTAACAATCAGAATCTTCATAACAGATCGCGACCTTTTGCAATGCATCGGAGAGGTCATTCGGTATCGGCGCCTTCACTTTGATATTCTCCCCTGTAAAGGGGTGGGTGAACTCCAAAGAGGCGGCGTGCAAAAGGGGTCTTTGGATAAAGAGCGGACATCGAAAGTGGGAGGCGTACTGCCGGTCGACTAAAATGGGGTGCCCCATCTCGGCCAAATGGACTCGGATCTGATGGGTGCGGCCTGTGTAGGGCTCGCAGAGAAGCAAGGCGGCTTGTTTGCCGCTTCTCAATTTGGTCCACTCAGTCACCGCTGTTTGTCCAGAGGCACCAGAGCCCCAAATCGTCTGTCCTTGAAAAGAGCTTTTTCGGATGAGCCGCGACTCGCGCACTCCCCCTTCGCTAAAAGGGACTCCATCGACGAGAGCGAGGTACTTTTTCACCATCTCCCTTTTCTTAAAGAGCTCCATCAGCCTCTCTGTGGCCTCCCGCTTTTTGGCGAGGAGCAAGACTCCGGTTGTATCCTTATCGAGGCGGTGAACGAGCTCTCTTTTGGGAAAAGACCCCGGAGCGCAAATGATGTTAGCCGGTTTATTGACGATTTCAAACCACTCATCGTCATAAAGGAGGGTGGCCTTTTCTACAACTCCAGAACTCTTCCAGTTGTTGGCGATCTCTACCGCATCTCCTGCTCGGAGACTGGCCGAGCCAAATCGCTCGATCTTCCCATTGACGCGACACAAATTGGCCTCAAGTGCTTTACGCACCTGTTTGCCGGAATGGCTGAGCTGGTCCCTTAAGAAAGGGGCCAGCTTTTGGGGAGAGCGGACGAGCCATTTCATGAGCCGGCGCGTCTCTCGAGAAATTCCAGAAGGAGGCGCACTCCATATCCGGTCGCTTTTGTGGGCCAGTAGTGTTTCGGACGGGTTACATAGGCAGGACCTGCTAAATCAATGTGTGCCCACGGAGTGGTGCCGACAAACTCCTGCAAAAAGAGCCCCGCTTTCATAGCGCCCGCATCGCGTCCCCCTGTATTGAGGAGATCGCCAAAATCGGACCGGAGAGACTCTTTGTAATCGGGGTTGAGGGGCATCCGCCAGAGCTGCTCCCCTGTTTTCTCCGAAGCGCCCATCAGATCTTTGACGAGCCCTTCGTCATTCGCAAATAGCCCGGCCATCTCCTCTCCAAGAGCCATGATGATGGAACCTGTGAGCGTCGCCACGTCGACTACAGCGGTGGGTTTCAGCGTTTGGATGGCGTAGCTGAGAGCGTCGGCTAAAACAAGCCGCCCTTCTGCATCGGTATTATTGATTTCGACGGTTTTCCCCGAATGGGAGCGATAGACATCTCCCAACTTGTAACTTTTGGAACCAATGCTATTTTCTGTCGCAGGGACGATGGCTGTTACATTGACCTTGAGCTTTAACAAAGCGGCTAAATAAACAGTGCCCAAAACGGTAGCACCACCCGACATATCGCACTTCATCGTGAGCATATTATCGGTGGGTTTTAGGGAAAGCCCTCCCGTATCATAGGTGATTCCCTTGCCCACCAAGGCGACGCTCTCCTTGGAACTTGGGTCTCCCTGATAGGAGAGCTCAATCAAATAAGGATCGAGATTGGACGCGCGGTTCACAGCGAGGATCAACCCCATTTTCTCCCGTTCCAAATCCTTTTTTTCTAAAATATGAGCTTTGAGTCCCGGAGTCGAAGAGGCAAGCGAGCGAGCCAATTCGGCGAGCATTTTGGGAGTGACGTCATCGGCGTTGCCACTGACCCAATCGCGCACCCGATAAATCGCTTGAGCGATAAGCTGAACCTTTTCCACCACTTGAGGGCATTTCACACCGATCAGACTGAGGTGTTCGACCAACACTGTCGAAGACTCCTCTCCTTTCAATTGGGTGAAGGCGTAGTTGGTCAAAGCCAACCCCTCTGCAACCGAACTCACAGTTTCTTCGTGAGAGATGCGCGTGTGCGGCACCAAAACAGACAGCCGTTTTACTTTCTTGCCATGTGCAAAGCGCATGGCGCTTGCAAAGGCGCGACGGAGCGTCTCACAAGTCACTTTTTCCGCTTTGCCCAACCCAAGAGCGAGGATCCGTTTTTCCTTACTGCGGGTGTACATACAGGAGGTCTCCCCCTGCTTTCCCTTGAAATCGCCCGCCTGCAAAAGGGGCGCCAACTCCTCAGAAAAAGGGTGCTCACCCGCAGCAGAAGTCAAATCATCCCAAAAAGGGATGACCACGAGATCCGCTTCCTCTCTAACAAAAGAGATCTTCAAAACGGAACCTCATCATCGAACGTTTGCCCCTCGGGCTTGCCTGCGGCTGGCGCGGCGGCCATGTAAGGGCTCGGTGCGGGTGCAGAAGCTTGGAGCGGCGACTGTTGCTGAGGCTGAGCCCCTTCAGAAGCGCCACCCGGTTTGCCAAACGGGCTGAACTCGAGGTGGGTTGCGGTAAGCTCTAAAGAGACGGTCGGCTTTCCATCGCGGTCGTTAAAAATTTCAGGCTTGTGAAGCTCGCCAAAAGCCATGACGGGAGAACCTTTTTTCAGGTAAGCGATCATCGTATCCCACTGCTCACCCCAGCAAGTGACCCGAAACCAAATCGTGTTGTCAGTCGGATTTTTGCCTCGGCGAGAACGGACCGCAACGCGCAATGTCGTCACTTTTTTCCCTGACGAAGTAAAGCGCACCTCAGGATCAGCACCTAAGTGACCCGCCACATGCATAAAGTTCATAGAAAGCTCCCTTTTTAAGTTGAACCCATTATTCACCATTCCTCATTTTTTAGCATGCCAAAAAAAGAGCACCACTCCGATGACAACGGCCGGTATACTTAAAATTTGACCCATCGTCAAGGAGGACGAGATGAGGTGGCTCTGCTCGAGTTTTAAGAACTCGATGAAGAACCGGAATCCAAACACTAAAATTAAAAAAAGACCTACAGACCTTCCCGTCGTCAAAACCCACTTTTTTTGGTAGCTGAACGCCCAGAGGAGAAAAAACACCCCCAGATAGAAAAAGGCCTCGTAGAGCTGAACGGGGTGCCGAGGCGCAGGCTTGCTGTGGTCTGCCGGATGGCCAAAGATCACCGCCCAAGGAACCCCCGTCCGAGTCCCCAAAATCTCCTGATTCCAAAAATTCCCCACCCGGACACAAAACCCGATGAACGCCGCCGGAGGGGCAATGAGATCGAGCAAACGGACACACGTCAAAGAGGGTTCCGTAGAGCGAAGGCGCCTGCTGAAATAGAGCAAGCCAAGGACGATGCCAACACCTGCGCCATGACTCGCCAGCCCCCCCTTCCAAGTCTGCAGGATCTCCAGCGGCTTTTTCAAATACTCCGCAGGGTGCTCATAAAAAAGAAAATGGCCCAGCCGCGCCCCTACAATGGTTGCGATCACAGTTACGGCCGTAAGCCGGTCCACGATCTTAACCGATCGAGCCCGACAAAATGCCCCTTCTGAAAAAAAGAAAAATCGGTTTAAAATCGATACTGTGAGAGGAAAACTCACAACAAAACTCAGCATGAAAAAAAGGCCATACCAGAAAATAGGCCAGTTCACCCCCGGAATGACGAAAAAGACTGGATTGGGATCCCAATAAATGAAACTAACCATAGAGGCCTATGTTAAAAGTGACGATCTCGACCATTGGAAAGTGCAAAGAGCTCTGGCTCTCGGACGCCCTCAGCGAATATGAGCGGAGAATGAAATCCCGCGTCCAGATCGAATGGCGGCTCGCTAAAGACGACGCCCAACTCATCGGCTGGTTGGAATTCGAGCCCCACCTCATCGGCCTAGACCCCAAAGGAGAGCTCGTCACCAGCGAAGAGCTCTGCAAGAAACTCGGGGTCCAGCGCACCACCAAACTCCACTTTGTCATTGGCGGGGCAGTTGGGCTCCCCTCCCCTCTCAAAGGGAAATTCACCTGGCTCTGGAGTCTTTCCCCTCTCACATTCACCCACCAAATGACACGCCTTATTCTTTTGGAGCAACTTTATCGCTGCTGGGAGATGGAGCGGGGCTCGCAGTACCATAAGTAGTAGTGGCGCGGAAGTAGAGCATCGCCCCATTGGCCAGCGCCGAGCCGATTGCCACATCGATGAGGCCCCGGTACTCCACAGGCAACGGAATGAAGCGGAAACTCACTCCCAATAGCACCATGCACCCAATCAAGATCCAGTAAGAAGGGGCATACGCATTCCAAGGGCGAATCGGCAACGGCAATGACTGAATACGCGCCACCACCCGTTTGACCGTCTTAGCGAGAACAAAGCGCCCCTTTAAGAAGCCGATAATCAGTCCAACCATCATGAGCACCGTCGCATTTCTCTCTGCAATTTGAGCAGAGGCGATGAAGTGAATCCCCTTGTAGAGAAGCATAAAGCCCGCTACCAACCAGATCACTCCCGAAAACAAAATCCAAAAAGTTCGTTGCATAAGGAGGTAGTCTACCAGGGGGCACCCTTCTATGCAATATTTTTGACGACAAATTCGTATATCGTTTCAGTGCTTCCGAACTGGGTAAAAGAGAGCAATGCAAGCCCCGCACATCGCCAGATAGAGGAGCGCCAGTGAGATTTCTGTTTCTCTCCCCACGAAACTGGCGATAGTGGTAAAAACAAATACGCCGCCGCAAATCAAAAAACCGAGCATGGCGCTGGCAGTCCCCGCGAGAGTTGGAAATAGACTCAGATTCATCGTCATGATATTGGGGTACATTAAACCGCAAAAGAAAAACAGAAAAAATACCGGAGAGACAAGCGTATAAATATTGGTTTCAACAAGCATCCCTGTGAGCAATAAAATCACAGTCGTGCCAATAGCGGCCACTGAACCTATCCAAATAAAATTTTGATCTGATATACTGGTTCCTCTCCATTAA
>CAYHED010000072.1:0-7589 GCA_964355615.1 uncultured bacterium | reverse complement strand
TAATGGAGAGGAACCAGTATATCAGATCAAAATTTTATTTGGATAGGTTCATCACCAACATATATTTTTCATAGTATTGTAAAAATTTTATCTTCCACATAGTCTAATCTCCTTGTTGTCTTAAACAAAAACTTTACTCTCAAATGCCAATCTTCTACAAGGGGAAAAAAAGAGGTCCCTTATGAGCACCATGACGGTCGGAAAGTATTTAGCAAAAAGACTTGAACAGATCGGTCTTCAAGACTACTTCGCAATTCCAGGCGATTTCAACCTGACGCTGTTGGATGAGTTGCTTTCCTGCACTAAGCTCAAAATGATCAACTGCTGCAATGAACTCAATGCGGGTTATGCGGCTGACGGGTACGCCCGTTCCCATGGAGTGGCTGCCCTCATTGTGACTTTTTCCGTAGGGAGCTTGAGCGCTATCAACGCGATTGCGGGGGCCTGCGCTGAGAATGTACCGATCATCGTGGTCTCCGGTGGCCCCAATATCAACTCCATTATGAAGGACCACATCCTCCACCACACATTGGCGGAAACAGAAGACAGGCAAGAATACGTCCGAGACATGTTTCGCAAAGTGACCGCGTTTGCAACCATTGTCCGCAATCTGGCTGATGCCCCCTCCCAAATCAATCGCGCGATCGATATTGCTATAACGGAAAAGAAACCTGTCTACATCGAGATCGGCTGCAATCTTGCGGATCAACCGATTTGCTTGCCACAACCCTTTGATTTTCAAAAGAAACGGGCAAGCAATCCAGCCTCCTTGAAAGCCGCCTTAAAACACGTAGCCACATTCATGAATGCCGCTCGCAAACCGGTCTTGGTCGCAGGCCCTCGAATCCGGAGTTTCGACGCGATGGAGGCATTTGAGAAACTGGCCGATCGGACCGATTACGGCGTAGCTTGCATGCCGAGCGCAAAGAGCTTTTTCCCCGAGACCCATTCTAATTACATCGGGATTTACTGGGGAAGTATCAGCTCGCCTGGGTGTCGCGAAGTCGTTGAATCATGCGACGCCTACCTTTTTGCGGGCCCCATCTTTAGCGACTATACGACAGTCGGACACACCGCCCTCATCCTCCCCAACAAGCTGGTTGAAGTCTCTCAAGGGCAGGTCCGCGTCGAAGGGCAATCCTACCACGGCATCGAGATCGCCGAGTTCTTAGAAAAACTGGCCCCCAAGCTGAAGAAAAACCCCAACTCACGGATCACCTATAAACAAATCCGAGGAGAGGCTGCGCCTCCGCCCGCGACGCCAAAAGAGCCAATTACGACCCGCCGCCTTGTTCTGCGGATCGAAGAGATGTTGAACGCCAAAACTACAGTGCTTGCCGAAACGGGCGATTCCTGGTTTAACGGCATGCGACTCAAACTGCCCGAAGGTTGCCGCTTTGAAATCCAGATGCAATATGGCTCGATCGGTTGGTCAGTGGGTGCGTTTTTAGGACTCGTAGCCGCCCCAGAAAAGCGGAGAGTTGTCGCCCTGATCGGAGATGGGTCGTTTCAAATGTCAGCTCAAGAAATCTCCACCGTCCTTCGCTACGGGTACAATGGGATCGTGTTCTTATTGAATAATTCAAGCTATACCATTGAAGTAAAAATCCACGACGGCCCCTACAACCTCATTCAAAACTGGAAATACTCCCAGTTAATCGACGTCTTTAAAGGAGAAAATGGGAAAGGCTGGAGCTGCGTCGTCAAGACAGAGGCAGAGTTAGTGCGAGCGATTCGAAAAGCGGAAAAATTTAAAGGGCTCAGCTTCATCGAAGTCATCCTGGATAGAGAGGACTGCAATAAGAACCTCCTCTCCTGGGGAACCTCCGTAGCTAACTACAACTCCTCCTCTCCTCACTCATAGGAAGCTGATTGACACTTATACTCAAACAACTTGAAGAGTAGGCTTATGTTGCCATTTTCGCCATTATAGCGCAAGATTCGTTCGGAAAATCTCCATTTTGCACAGAAATACGTCGATATTTTTGCCATTTTGCACAAAAACCGAACCTTGTCAAAAAAGATCTAAGCGGCTAGCCTGGGAGCATGAAGACCATTCTGTGCTACGGTGATTCCAATACGAGGGCCTTTGTCCCCGGCAGTTTTGATGAGAAAACGGGACTATCCGCTCGAATTCCTAAAGACAAAAGATGGACCGGAATTCTGCAACAGCAGCTAGGACCTCGGTACAACGTTATTGAAGAGGGCCTCAACGGGCGTACGACCAATCTCGATGAAATCTCTCCCGGAAGACCCTATAGAAATGGCCTAGCCCATTTGCCGATGATGCTCGAATCCCACTTCCCGATTGACCTTGTTATTTCTAACTTGGGAGGCAATGACACTAAAACTCAATTTGGTAGGTCTTCTCAAGACATTACAGACGGGATGAGGGAACTGGTGCAGTTGATCCAATCTAGCAATAAAGGTCCCGGAGGCAAGGCACCCAAAGTTTTGATCATTGCCCCGCTGCCTTTTTTGGAAGTGGCGTTATTGAGCGACTCCTCCCTAGACCAAACCTCAGTAGAGGTATCCAGAGCATTGCCAGAGTTATATAGACAGCTTGCTAAAAAAATGGGCTGTGAATTCTTAGATGCCGCCGCACTGATAAAACCCAGTGAAGTCGATGGGGTACACATCGATGAGCGCGGCGCTACCCTACTAGGAAACGCCGTCGTAAAAAAAGTGATGCAAATACTCCAATGACCCAAGTTAAACTCATCTATCTCGCATGCCCTTTTAGGCACCCCGACCCAATGGTCCAAAAGAAACGGTGCGCAGCAGCTCGTTATACAACGGCGCACCTCTCCCTCAAGGGCCACCACGTGTTTTCCCCTCTCACACACAATGAGCCGTTGATCGAGGTCATTCACGATGCAGTTCCCGGCGAGCACTGGATGCAATTCGATTTAGCCATCTTGGCTGGCTGCAAGAAGCTCTATATCCTGACCATGGAAGGCTGGGAGTCATCCAAGGGCGTCGCTAGAGAAATTGCCTTTGCCATGAGCAAAGGCCTCCCGATCCAACACATCGCCCCTCCTGAGGAGCACGAATATCTCCACCTGCTCTTAGAGAAGGTTTAGGCTCACCCCCTCCACCGATGGGGCATAACTAGAGGTGAGTTTTATACTCTTTCCACCCTTTAGGCAGTGGACATTCTGGCTTGAGTGAATGATAGAGTTCAATATATTCTCTAGATCCTAATTCCCTTGACGGCCCTGAACATTCCACCCACATACTTTTCCGAACATGCGGCCAGCTAAAGTTTTTGGGATTAATAACTTTCATGTAGTCCCGCACAAATTCATCTGTCTTCTGCCGGTCATCGAGACCGCTCTCAGATACGTCAATAGGTCCAGCTTCTATAACACAATCTCCCATGCCAGTATTCCAATATTCATCACAAGGTTTTTGCACATAAAAACCAGTATTTGTTAGTGCGCTCATACTTTCTCCTTAATTGTTAATCGAATCGCCGTGACAAACATCAGGTGATCGGAGATGCACTGATTGGTCTCTGCAGCGTCATTCACTAAACGGCTCCGTAGAGGATCGTACCTTCCCGTCCTTGTGTAATACACCTCCCCTTCCGTCATCTTTCGACTTCTATAGCCGGTGTCTACCGAATCCACGGTCATTGGCTGCATCCTTCGTATGAACGTGCCTGACAATCCAAAACATCCTAAACGGGTTTCATCGCGCACGTCAACCACTGCGGGGTGCGCTCCATAAGGCTGAGCTTCCTCTTCCCCGGTTTCTCGAGACCAGTTCCGATCCCCCACGGCGATCCAGGGCGTCCCCTCTTTTTCAAATGCCTCAATCAGGCCCAATTCGAATCGAGCGGACTTATCTCTAGCTTCTCGTTTTTCATGATCAAAGTGAGAGACCAAAAAGGCAAATGCCCTTTGGGAGACCTTGTCCACTAAGCGCGCCGAAACGAGAATACGATTCCATCTTTGGCCCTGATCTCCTGGCAAGCGATGGCACTGGGTTTCTTTGACCTCGATACGGTTGGTATCGACCAAAAAAGCGACAAATTCCCCATAGCGCTTCCAATCATGGTCTTGGAAGCATTTTGATTCTTCAATCGTTTTTCCCGTCTCAGCAGAGTACCCGAGAAGTTGATAGCCCGCTAAAGCTCCCCCCTCTCGCATCTCTCCCTGAAGAGTTTTCGCCTGTGTGAGATCTAACTCGCACAGACCCAACACAGCGGGCCTCTCTTGCCCGATCAACTCAACGATCGCCGGATGCCGCTTGTCCCAGTCGTAGTGAACAAACTTCTCGCGATCATAGCCCGGCTTATGCCAAACGTAAGTGGTCAAAATATTCAAGAATGCCACCTTCAGAGGAGCACCCTGAACTTGCGGTATGTCCCAGCGAACGGGTTGTTCAGGGCGATTGAAATGATACTGTGCTACGGCCATGGTATCTCCGGAGTTGAAAACATAACAAGAGGTGAGGATAGGGAGGATAAAAAAAAATGCAATGAAAACACCTACTGACCTGTAACGAAAAAACATGATATCCCGCCATCCAGAAGCGGAGGATTGTATCACCACCTTTTTTTTGAGTCATTAGAAAACTAAAATGACCTACTATACCCAAACAACTTGAAGAGTTGGGAATTTGGCAAGGAGGGTCCCCAGAATTTTTGTTCGGAGCGAGCGACCCATCCGGGGTCCCCGCCGACGGCCTCGTCGGAAGGGGTGGGGGCCATTGCCCTCGGGCAAGGCGCGAGTGAGAACGGAAATTCTGGGGTAAACCCGACGCAGCCAAAAACCAACTCTTCAAGTTGTTTGAGTATAATTGGCGCGCCAGAACAGAATTTGACTTAAGACTCGTAGGCCTGGTAAGAAGGGTTCTAAGATGGAAGAGCTCTATTATTTACCCGCCGCTCGGATCGCGCACTTGATCCGACTGAAAAAAATTTCGTGTCATGAGGTCATGGCCGCCCATCTTCAACGAATTGAAAAAATTCAACCGATTCTAAATGCTCTTACGCAACGGGTTTCTCCTGAAGAGTGTCTCCAACAGGCGAAGATCTGTGATGAGCAGCTCTCAAAAGGCGTGTCCCTTGGAAAGTTGCACGGGGTCCCCTTTGCTGTGAAAGACATCCTGAATGCTCAAGGGTTGGTTGCTTCTGCGGGGAATAGAGGGCTGCTCGCTAGCCTTAAAGCCCATGAAGACGCTACCTTAGTGGCTCGGCTGAAGGGAGCGGGGGCTATTTTGCTCGGTCTGACGAATGTCCCTGAGCTTTGTCGTGGTGGGGACTCGGACAACTTGGTCTACGGCCGGACCAACAACCCTTATGATCTATCGCGTACTCCTGGCGGGAGCAGTGGTGGATCAGCCGCCCTCATCGCTGCGGGCGGCGCTCCTCTAGCCATCGGCTCTGATGGAGGGGGGAGTATTAGCCAACCCGCCCATTGCACAGGGATTGCAGGGTTAAAACCTTCGCACGGACGTTTTCCAAATACGGGGAATGCAACAGGAGATGCGTTTGGTATACTGACCCCTTTTGTTCAGTATGGCCCTATGGCCCGTTCCGTAGAAGATCTGGAGTTGGCCCTTCAGCTGATGCAAGGGGCTGATGAGAAAGATCCCCATGCCCTACCCGTGCCGCTCGGAACTGCGGCTTCTCTTAAATCTCTCCGGGTCGCTTATTACACGGATGATGGGATCTCTCCTGTCACAAAAGAGGTGGCGTCGCTCATCAAAGAAGCGGCTCTTTCTTTAAAGACCCAAGGCGCTCAAGTGGAAGAGAGGCGCCCCTCTTGTATCCACCAAACCTTTGAACTCCATTGGTCCACATTTCTTGGAGGCGACGGCGGCGAGGGGATGAAACACTTCCTTCAAGCGCTCGGCAACCATCCGCTCTCATGGGAACTGCAAGTGTTTATGGAGCAAGCGGAAGCGACTCGGTATCCGACCTCTTTCCTGATCAACAGACTGGCTCATATTGATCAATACAGGATTGAAATGCTCTCTTTCATGCGCCAATACGATGTTTTGATTTGTCCCCCCTTTCCTGTCCCTGCAAAGCCCCACGGGATCGGACTCAAGGAAATCAAAGACTTTTCCTACGCAATGGCTTTTAATCTGACCGGGTGGCCCACGGTTGTGGTTCGCTGCGGCACCTCAGCAGAGGGGCTTCCCCTCGGCGTTCTCATTGCAGCCCGCCCCTGGCACGACTTAACAGCGCTTGCGGTGGCCAAATGCCTCGAGGCCACCTTTGGCGGCTGGAAGCCCCCTCTACTCCCTACTTAACGTTTACCTTCTCTTCGTGGGGGGAAGCCATTTTCCCTAAATACGGAGGGAGCTCTAGCCCTGCCATGGCAGTCACGTCGTGAAGGGAGGGAAGTGATTTCACAAATTGGCTGATGAAATTGGAAGTAGCGCTCCCCTTTTCTCCATTTGCACTGCCGCTATCCCAAACTGTGATCTTGTCGATCTTGATATTCTTGATCGCCTCTGTCTGCAGTTTGACGATTTCCTCTAATTTCTCGATCAGCAGCATTGTCGATGCGCTCCGTACATCATCGCCGCAGGCTTCAAAGAGCTGTTTATACCCTTTCGCTTTTGCATCGAGTAGTTTTTGGATCCCTTCCGCCTCGGCAATCTTGATCGCTAAAATTGCTTCTGCCTCTCCGCGAGCAATCAGGATTTTGCTTTGCGCTTCAGCGGCCGCTTCGATCTCGATTTTCTTTTTCTTGATCTCTTGCGGGACGATCTGTTCGGCTTCTAAAAGCTGCGCTTGCGCCAAGGCTCGCGCTCTTTGAATTTCCGTTTCGGCCTGCTGCCTGGCCACCTGGCTTCGCTGGCCAGCTTCCGCTTCCCTTTCCGCGAGCGTCGCATTGGTCAGCGCCATCTGGGCTTTCGATTCGTTTTCCCCTTTGACCGCCTCAGCATGGTAAGTGGCGACAGAGATTCGTCGATCTCTCTCTGCAAGAGCTTTGCCGATATCGCCCTGCTTTTCCTGCTCGGCCACATCGACTTTCGCTTGGTTGACCGCAGTAGCAGAGGCCTTCTTCCCGATGCTCTCAATGTACTCCGACTCATCGGTGATGTCGGTGATGTTTACGTTGAGCAACGTCAGGCCAATCTTGTGCAATTCAGGCTCGATGTTTTTCTTGATCGACTCTAAAAAACGCTCTCTGTCTTGGTTGATCTCTTCAATGCGGAGCGATGCCACCGTCAGCCTGAGCTGGCCAATGATGATCTCGGTTGCCATCGACTCGATGCCCCGATGATCGAGATCGAGCATACGGACCGCTGCATTGTTCATGACATCGGGAGTCAGTCCCACCGCTACCGTAAAAGTACTCGGCACGTTGACGCGGATATTTTGGTGAGACAGGGCCCCTTTGAGAGGGATGTGGATGGTTCGAGGGGTCAAATCGAGGAATGCGTAGCCTTGAATCAGGGGCCATACAAAGGTCCCCCCTCCGTGATAGCAGAGAACCGTGCGGCTGCCGCCGACTCTTCCGTATACGACGAGGATTTTATTGGACGGGCACCGTCGGTAGAGTTTTGCAAGAAAATAGACCGTCGAAAAGACGAAAAGGAGGAAGAAGACTACGGAAGTCGTT
>CAYHED010000071.1:0-7840 GCA_964355615.1 uncultured bacterium | reverse complement strand
CTGCCTTCTGATGGCCTATTGCCACGTAGCTCACAACTGCCAGATCGGCAATCGCGTCGTCATGTCCAATAGCGCCATGCTCGCCGGACACGTCATCGTCGAAGACAACGGAATCATCGGAGGAATGACCCCCGTGCACCAGTTTTCTCGCATTGGTTGCTACGCGATGGTCGGTGGCTTTAGCAGAGTCGCAAGAGATGTTCCCCCCTATACAGTGGGTGGAGGATTTCCCTACAAATTCGGCGGCGTCAATATCATCGGATTAAAACGGCACAAATTCCCCCTTGAAGTGCGCGTAGCCCTGAGCAAAGCATTCCGAATCACCTATCGCAACGGCCTTCATCTCAATGACGCCATAGAGCAAATCACAAAAGAAATCGAGCCCCACCAAGAAGTGCTCCACTGGATCAATTTCTGCAAGACATCCAAACGGGGACTCCTCGGACTCGAAGGGATTACCCGCGGCGCCGCCGGAGAAAGTGAAGACCAGTACTTTGAAGATTAAGAGGGCACCCTCTAAAATCGTTTTTTTTGGCACCCCTCGCTTTGCGGCAGAGGTGCTCCGCTATTTGCTTCAAGAGGGGATTGTCCCTTGCGCTATAGTGACCCAACCCGATCGCCCTAAGGGGCGGTCCCTCCAGATGGCCCCTTCCCCCGTCAAAGAAATCGCTGGGGAGATCCCTCTTTTACAGCCCGAAAAAGCCTCTGATCCTGTTTTCTTGCAGCAACTCCAGGCTTTTGACGCCGACCTCTTCGTCGTCGTCGCCTACGGACAGATTTTGTCCCAAAAACTCCTCGACATCCCTCGGCTCGGTTGCATCAATGTCCACGCCAGTTTATTGCCTCGCTACCGAGGAGCCGCCCCCATCCAGCGGTGCTTGATGGACGGCGTTCAGGAAACTGGCATCGCCATTCAGAAAATGGTTCGGCAGCTCGATGCCGGCGACGTGATTGCCGTGACTCGGGTGGCTGTTCCTCCGGAAATGACCTTTGGGCAGCTGGAGGAGGCTTTGTGTAATGAATCTAAGTCCCTGTTAGTTAGTGTGTTAGGACTGTATGAAAAAGGAATTCCAGAAGGGGTTCCCCAAGATGCGTCGCGCGTGACCTATGCTCCCAAGATTGAGGTGGAAGAAGGGGAAATCGATTGGAAGCTGGATGCCAAAATAGTCCATAACCGAATTCGGGCGCTCTCCCCGCGGCCCGGCGCCTGGTGCCGGACCGCGGACGGTAAACGGCTCAAAGTGCTTCGCACTTGCCTTGCTGAAGGGGGAGAGGCTTCGGATGGCATCGTTGCCTGCGGCAACGGCGCCATCCGCCTCCTCGAAGTGCAGCCCGAGGGGAAAAAGGCAATGCCCGCCGCCGATTGGCTTAGAGGACAGAAATTTTTTAAAACTCCCTTTACAACAACTTGACCTTCTCGTATCATCCTAACTTCTTAAACTTAAAAAGGTAGGTAGTTATGTCTCAAATGCATGTCACACCCACAAACCCGAAACCAGTCATGGCCTATTTGCAAACAGACCTCGGTCAATATCGGTTTGTCGCCACAATCCAAAAAGTATGCGCCTTCTTAGCGCTTTCTTTAAAAGAAAGGGGCTCTCAGTATGCAACTATTTTTTCTGAGCAGTCGAGCCAGTTCAAGACAGCGGTGGCTGTCCTGGCGGTGCCTGGATGTATTACGAGCTTGGAGGAGGTATACAAGGCGGGTGTCGAATATAGAAAGCCAGACATAGATGTCGACTCTCGGCTCCTGTACAAATTAATAGATAAAATCGTGACTGCAGTGGCGATGGTCGGCTTCGCAATCAGTCTCGTCTTTGAGCGGGCTCTGGGACTGGCGTGCAGGTTCGACACGGTCCACAATTTGTTTGCTCTTGGGATGGCCGTTGAAGATATTACTTGTGCAGTCCAATGGGAGCAAGCTGAGGTAAGGCAGGATGAGGTAAATCAAGACGCTGTTTGCTTTACAAAGCGCTTGAGCATGCTGAAAGCAGCTAAGGCACTCTCAAGCCTGTTGCCTGTCGCTATCGCAGCAACCACGGTCTATACCGGGGTCACTCTTTCCCCCATGTTCCTCGCTGTCAATGGCGTCTTTGGGGCGTTCATGGCTGCAGGAGGAGATTTGTACGGAAATCGTATGGAGGACAAAGCAGACTTCCATTATTCACAAGTATCCACGCAATTGATCTCCGCGTCGTAAGCTGGCATAAGGGGCGCCCCTGCAAAGGGGCGCCCCGCCCTACTATCTATCTATTTATCTATGCGCCAATCCATCGAATGGTCCGAGTGGACCCTCATCATTAGTTTCGCCCTCATCCTCGGTTCCTTCTTTCTCGTCTCCCAAATCAATGCTCGCCGCTCCACTCCTTCGATTTCCCTCCCAACGCCGCAGCCCCTCGCCCCTTTGGCCATCACCCTCACGGGAGCTGTCTGTCGCCCTGGAACCTATGCTGCCGAGCCCGGCACCCCTTTGAGCGAAATCCTCCGCAAGGCGCACCCCAAACTCCACGCCAACCTCGCCCCCTACAGCTCCGCAGAGCTCCTCTTTGCCGACCAGGTCTTTCACATCGAAGAGCTCTCCGAGATCGTCGTCACTGTGGCGGGGGCTGTTTTAGAAGAGGTCCAAATCACCCTTCCTGCCGGGAGCCGCATCTCCGATTTAAAGGGAAAAATTTCTTTATCTGCAGAGGCCGACCCCCGATTTTTAAAGAGGAAAAAACAGCTCCGCCATAGGGAAAAGGTGGTAGTTCCCAAGAAGGGGGTTGCAAAGAAATGCACACCTTCTGTATGATCCTACGCTATATTTCAGTGCACGCAAGCCACCCCAAACTTTTAGGGTTTGAGGGTTAAGCGCGGTCCTCAAGTAAGCCTCCTATTCGGGAGGGCTTAACTGTAGCCTCTGCTTCCTCGCGTTCCTGAAGGCAAAAGAAAAAGGAAAACCTATGTCGCTGACACTGACTGGCCAGAAAAAAGGGATGGCACAAGTCTTCGATCAAGAAGGCAAACTTGTGGTCTGCACGGTCATTTTGGTCGAACCCAACGCTGTCTTGCAAATCAAGCGGAAGGAAACACACGGCTATAATGGAATCCAAATTGGTGGATTGCCGATGACGCAAGCGCAAGCAAAACGCGCTACGAAACCCATCAAGGGCCACTTTGCGAAAATACAAGTGGAACCTTGTCGTGTGATTCGAGAATCTCGCCTTGATGAAGTGGACCAGTACCAAGTTGGGCAAAAGCTCGACGCAAGCCTCTTTACCGACGTCAAATTTGTCGACGTGGAAGGAGTGACTAAGGGGAAAGGATTCCAGGGCGTAATGAAACTGCACGGTATGGCAGGCGGTCCTGGAGCTCACGGATCGGGCTTCCATCGTCACGCAGGTTCGACGGGAATGCGCTCGACTCCAGGTCGCTGCTTCCCCGGAGGGCCAAGAGCCTCCCGCATGGGCGGAGATAGACAGACAGTGCAAAATTTGCGCGTCGTCGCAGTGAAAGGAAATCTCCTTCTCGTTGAAGGGGCGGTTCCAGGAGCTCGCAGCGGGATTGTCTACATTAGCAAAGCTGAGAAGAAGAAGGGATAAGCCGTGGCAATACTCAAAAAATATGATTTGACAGGCAAAGAAACGGGATCAGTCCAAGTGGATGACGCCCTTTTGAATGTCGAAGCACACCCCCAGTCCATCAAAGACTACATTGTGGCCCTTCGCAACAACGCTCGCCAATGGTCCGCAAGCACAAAAATTCGGAAAGAGATCAACCGCACTGGCAAGAAGCCTCACCCACAAAAAGGGCAAGGCCGTTCACGTCAGGGAGATTTGGCTGCGCCTCAGTACAAGGGCGGAGGGATTGTATTCGGTCCTAGGCCCAAGTTCGATATGCACGTGCGCATCAATAAAAAAGAGCGCCGAGCTGCTATCCGTTCTTTGATTGCAGACAAAATCAAAGCGGGCCAAGTGCACGTTTTGACAAATGCCGATTTGAAAGAGCCAAAAACAAAGGCCATTGCTCCTTTCTTTAACCTCGTCGCAACAAAGCGAACTCTGGTTCTTGGAGAAAGCAAGACCGAAATGGGCAATCCTCATATCAATTTTGTCAAAAGTCTCCGCAACATCCCCAAAAAGGACTACAATCTGGTGCCTCAAGTGAACGGTTACGACTTAGCCCGAGCGGCTGAGCTCGTCGTTCTCGAATCGGCACTCAATGAATTCCTCTCGATTTTAGGTGCATCATGAATCCATATGCGATTATTATCAGACGACGCGTGACGGAGAAAACACGCGTCTTAGAAAACCTGCAACATGCGAAGGGTAGCCGTTCTTTGAGCCGCTGCAATTCTCCCAAAGCCGTCTTCGACGTTGCGCCAGGGTCTAATAAACCCCAGATCGCCCAAGCAGTGGAGCTGATCTACAAAGACAAAAAGATCAAGGTCGTCTCGGTCAATACAGTAAATGTAGGGTCGAAACAGAGACGGGTCCGTGGATTTTTAGGAAAAACAGCTGGGTATAAGAAGGCGATTGTCACCTTACGCCCTGGCGACGCGATCGACGAACAAGTGTGAGGAAATAAGTATGCCGAAACTCTTTCGACCTGTCACTCCTGGGCAACGGAAATTAGTTCTCCCCAGCCTGACTGAGCTCTCTTACGGAGACAAGCCTGCTCCTAAATCGCTCCTGATCGCCAAAAAAAGGACCTCAGGACGCAATCACAACGGGCACATTACCTGCCGTCACCACGGAGGAGGTCATAAGCGGATGCTCCGCCTGATCGACTTCAAGCGAGACAAGGAAAACATTCCCGCTACGGTTGCATCGGTTGAATATGACCCGAACCGCTCCGCGCTGATCGCCCTCCTCTACTACCGCGACGGCGAAAAACGGTACATCCTCGCCCCCCAAGGAATCAAGAAAGGGGACGAAGTCTCTTCCAGCGACGAGCCTCCATTTAAAGTGGGTTGCTGCATGAAACTCAAGTTCATGCCGCTCGGTTCCGTCATCCACAACGTTGAGCTCAAACCCGGAAAAGGGGGACAACTCGTCCGCTCCGCCGGCCTCTCTGCACAGCTTCTGGCTCGCAGCGAAGGTTACGCGACCGTTCGGATGCCCTCTGGTGAAGTGCGCCTCATTCATGAACAGTGCAGAGCCACTTTTGGCGCCGTCTCAAACGCAGAGCACAACCTCCGCGTCATCGGCAAAGCCGGAAGATCTCGCTGGTTAGGGATTCGCCCTACCGTTCGCGGTGTCGCGATGAACCCTGTCGACCACCCTCATGGTGGTGGTGAAGGAAGATCAAAAGGGAACCACCCACAAACTCCGTGGGCGCAGTTCACGAAAGGGTACCGCACCCGTTCCAAGAAGAAAACCAGAAAATGGATTGTAAAGGAGCGAAGGTAATTGAATGGCTAGATCTCTAAAAAAAGGTCCCTTCGTAGACCACCATCTGATGGCGAAGGTTGAGAAGAGCACTAAAGAAGGCTCCAAAAAAGCGATCAAAACTTGGTCTCGCCGGTCCATGATCATCCCTGAGATGGTTGGACAGACGTTTGACGTCCACAACGGCAAGAAGTTTGTGACTGTGTATGTTTCTGAAAACATGGTCGGACACCGATTAGGAGAGTTTTCTCCCACTCGTACCTTCAAAGGCCATCCTAAGAAATCCGCTGCGGCAACTGCTGCGGCAGCAGCGCCTGCTGGAGGAAGTTAATTTATGCAATATGCGAGAGCGATTACAAAATATGTGCGCATTTCTCCGAGAAAGGCCCGCTATGCAGCCGACCTGATCCGAGGGATGAACGTAGACCAGGCCTCTTTGCAGCTTCTCTATTCGAAGCTCCGCGGCGGACGCCTCATTAAGAAGACATTGGATAGCGCAGTAGCCAACGCTGAAACTCAGCTCGATGCACGGCGCGAATTGCTCAAAGTGCACGAAGTGCGCGTTGATCCAGGTCCCATCCTGAGACGTTCAAAGCCCCGCAGTAAGGGCTCTTCTGTGCCTGTAAATAAACGGACAAGCCATTTTACAATTGTGCTGACCCTAGCTGACAGTGAGGAAAAATAATGGGACAAAAAGTATCGCCAACTGGCTTCCGCCTCGTCTACCGCAAAAAATGGCTCTCCAACTGGTTTGCCAACAAACAAGAGTTCGGCTCTTTGATCGGTGAAGACCGAAAAATTCGGAAGTTCCTCCTCTTGAAACCCGCGTGCCAAGGCGCTTCCCGCTTTGTCATCAAGCGGATGAGCGGAAAAATTGAAGTGACCATCCACACTGCACGCCCCGGCCTCGTCATTGGCCGAAAGGGAGCAGAGATCGACGTCTTGAAGAGCGAACTCAAAGCCCTGACCGGTAAAGAAGTCTGGATTGAAGTCGAAGAGATCAAGCGCCCAGATCTGGATGCGAAACTCGTCGCAGACGGCATCGCTAAGCAGCTCGAAAGACGCATTCCCTATCGCCGCCTCTTGAAAAAAGCGATGGAAGTTGCCATGGGCGCAGGAGCCTTTGGGATCCGAGTTCAGGTGTCTGGCCGTATCGGCGGCGCCGAAATCGCCCGCGTCGAATGGTACAAAGAGGGACGAGTTCCTCTCCACACCTTACGCGCAGATATTGATTACGCTCAAGGACGCGCTGAAACTACCTACGGCTCTATTGGCGTAAAAGTTTGGATCAACCGCGGTGAAGAGATCCTCGCTACTTCGAAGAAGCCAGGACAACACGCAGGGGCAGGGAAATAACATATGGCACTGAGTCCGAAACGCACGAAGCACAGAAAACAACAAAAAGGCAAAATGACCGGCCTCACAAAGGGCGGAGCTTTTGTCGAATTTGGCGAATTTGGAATGCAGTCGCTCGACCGCTGCTGGATTACAGCTCAGCAGATCGAAGCCTGCCGCGTTACGATTTCGCGTACCTTTAGCCGCAAAGGGCAAGTATGGATCCGCATCTTCCCCGATAAACCTGTTTCAAAGAAGCCTGCCGAAACTCGTATGGGTACCGGTAAGGGAGCCCCCGACCATTACGTGGCGACGATTCGCCCAGGCCGGATCCTCTTTGAAGTAGGCGGCGTAACTCGAGAAGAAGCGCAGGAAGCGCTTCGCCTCGCTGCAGCGAAATTGCCCATCCGAACCAAGTTTGTCGATAGATTGGAGAGAGTATGAAAAAAGAGTGGCGCGATCAGTCTGTAGATGAACTGAACGCAAATGTAAGAGATCTGGAGCGCGAAATTTTTCTCCTCCGCAATGAGCTCGCCGCCCAACGGAAGCTGGAAAAGCCCCACATGATTCGGGCCAAGCGGAAAGATAAAGCCCGCATTTTGACCATTTTGACACAAAAACAAAAGGCAGCCGTATGAACGTTCAGACCCCAGCCCTTACCCGAGGGAAGAGAAAAGAGAACATTGGCGTCGTCATCTCCAATAAAATGGATAAAACGGTTGTCGTAACAGTGTCGCGCAAAATGCGCCATGCAAAATATGGCAAAGTTGTTGAACGGACGAAGAAATACTATGCTCATGATGACTCTGATACGGTCACAGTGGGACAAAAAGTCCGAATCGTAGAAACTCGCCCCCTCTCTAAATTGAAAAGATGGCGCGTTGTGGAGGTCCTCTAATATGATCCAACAAGAAACCGAACTCCTCGTAGCAGATAACACCGGCGCCAAGCTGGTCAAATGCTTCAAAGTATTAGGCGGCAGCCGCAGACGCTACGCTCACGTGGGCGACACAATCGTATGCTCCGTGAAAGAAGCAGACCCAAAAGGCGTTGTGAAAAAAGGCGAGGTCATCAAAGCGGTGATCGTTCGAACCAAGAGCTACATCCGCAGACCCGATGGCTCTTTGCTCCGCTTT
>CAYHED010000070.1:0-7850 GCA_964355615.1 uncultured bacterium | reverse complement strand
ATTCTCCCTAACACAAAAAGCCCCATTTTGCTATTTTCGGGTTAATCAATTCTTACAGGGTGACTCATGGATCTTAAACTCAAAGATGTGGCCGAGCTTCTTCACGTATCCGAAGCGACGATTCGCCGCTGGATTGCGGAAAGCAAAATTCCCTATTACAAGCTCAATCAACAGCTCCGCTTTAGTCGGAGCGAGATTGAAAACTGGGTGATGAGTTGCAACCAGGGGGGCTCTTTTTCCCCTTTCAATGAGGGCGTTGACCAAGAGTGTTTAGGCACCCACCAATTTGGACTCTACCGAGCGATTCACAAAGGGGGCGTCCACCGCGATGTTCCCGGCGATACGAAAGAAGAGGTGATTCGGAATGCAGTCGAGCGGATTGCTCGCGATTTGCGCCTGGATGCGGATGTGATTACCGAGCTGCTCCTCGATCGAGAACAACTGATGTCAACGGCTCTCTCTAACGGCATTGGAGTGCCCCATACTCGCGATTTTTTACTGCAAGAGTCTTACGATGTCATCTCCGTCGTCTTCCCGAAAAAGGCCATTGAGTACGGCGCCTTGGATGGGCAACCGGTCCATACCCTCTTCTTCCTCTTTGCTTGCGACGATAAGAGGCACCTTCATCTCCTTGCTAAGATCGCACACCTGAGCAGCAAGTCTGAACATCTGGCGTTCTTCAAATCCCGCCCAACGAAGGACCAGTTCCTTGAGTTCATAAAGGGTTGGGAGTCGGGTGGTGCCAAATTGGCGACGCCACAGCTAGCCGCCCGTTAGCCAAGATTCCGTCCAGAGAGTGCCAAACAGCGTCAAGACGTTGGATCAGATTTGGGTCGATCTCTTCTGTCGGAAGTTTGTTCCGTATCTGGTGGTTGGAGTAGAGGGTCGCTAATTGGGCACCTGAGCAGACAACGGAGGTTAGGCTCAAGAAACAGGTGGTGAAAATGGTTAAGATGGCAAGAGCTCTATGAGCAAAGACCACCTGAGTCAGAACAGATACGGTGAGCGCGACCGATAACAGAGTCCCTGTAACCCCGCACGCGGCATAAGTATATTCTTCTCTTCTGGAAGTGCTACGACACTCGTCGATTTGAGCCAGGAGGGTGTTCATACAATGCCTGGCTCTTTTATACTGCCTCTCCAGCGTGCCTGGGGCAATAGTGAGGGTGTTCCACCTAGCTAGTTGCCTTCTTAGCGGCGCTAGAGCTCCCTCTAAATTTTCAATTTCTTGAGGGAGGGGCAGCATTTTTGGCAACCCTTTATTGTCATTGGGGTTCCAAGTGTCTTCGGTAAGGGTAGGCATGTGACGCAGGCTTGCTGCGGGCCCGTAAAATGGGACAAGCCCGAAGTAGGGGGACTGTGCGAGAGTTGAGTGTAGAAAAGAGCTGCTCAGAAAAACCTCCTGATTAAGACGAACCAGTCTAGCACTCTCCGCTGGTTTTTGGAAATAAAAATTTACAGCGAAGTCGTTTTTCCTTTAGGCCAAAACAAGCTCTTTACTGTATACTGAACCCCTTTTAAACGGGGGAATTATGGCAGCTATATCAATTACAGAACGGGTCCAAGGAACAAAACGGAAAGAGATGGTTCCGGTCGCCCTCTCCTCTGCGGACTCCACATCGAGGAGCGTGTTTCAGCGAACGGTAACCCCTCCCATCGGAGAGCTGGATATCGAGCTTCCTGAAACCAGTCCATTCTTGTTGACGCAGACGGCTCTCGATCGACTGGCCCAGATTCGTTATGCGAGAAAGGCGATCTCTGCTCAGGATAAATTGGCCAAGCAGACCGGTTTTGCCATGCGAGATCCTTCTAGCCAGAAGAAAGAACACTGGAAGATCATAGAACCCTTTTTACAGAAGGAGATCAAACAAAAGAAGACTGATTGGCCGTCGAGAGGGCTCCACGGAGAGATACCGGTGCCTGCTTTGCCGGGGGACCGTCTGGAGTATGAGTTTGGGCAAACCACAGCTCCGAAGGGGCGCCTTTCTCGGTTTGGAGTGGGGCAGAGTCAAGGGTCGAGGGATCGCCAAGAAGATCGGATTCTGACAGACTTTCCAGTAAAATTTGGTTCTCCTGAGAAGGGGGTGTTTGAGGGGAGTATTTGTACCATCTTAGATGGACACGGAGATGATGGGCGGGCGGTGAGCCATGTGGAAGATCGTTTGGGGCGCGATTTGGAGGACATCTTGCACGATGCGGTGGCTCGCTCCGACAAGCCGGTGCTCGACGAGATTGTGCCTGACTCCTTTTGTCGGCTGGCCGAGTGGCTAAAAATGTCCTGCTTAGATCAGGCGAGGCAGACGGGGAAAAAGCGGGGAGGAACTACCATGACCTCCGTTCTAAAGATAGGGGCCGAGATGTGGATTGCCAATGTGGGAGACTCCAGCGCGATTCTGGTGAAGAGGGGGAGCACGGTCTCCTTGACGGAGCGGGCCTCTTTAAAAGAGGACCGCTTTAGACGGATCCATGAAAGGTTGGGCAACGTCCTGACTCATGAGGCGCACCCGCGCGTTATGGCCCCCCATACCAAGGTGGGAGAAGCCACTTTGTCCATGGGACGTGCCATCGGAGCCCACCCCTGGATGCCTTGCATTCCCAAAATCACTAAATTAGTGTTTGGCGCAGGGCAGGACGATCCCCAAGCTGGGAAAGTTTATTGCGGGACAGATGATTGCTTGGTATTGGTAACGGATGGAATAACGGATAATCTGACCAAAGACGAGCTGGGCTCCGTTGTGAGGGTCGCTCGGTTGAAAAAATATTCCATGCAATATGTCGCTCGGAGGACGGCCGAACTGGTCAGTTCCATCCCCGCGAGCGACAACTGCTCTATTTTGATTAAACGCCTTTAAACGCCTTGAGCTTTAACCAATTCGGGCGCCTTCTCTCCGCTGCTGTCTTGATCCACAAAGAGGATCTTGCCATCTTTGGCGGAGATGAGGTATTTCTTCTCGAGATTGGGGTTCTGGAGCAGTTTTTCCGCAAGCGGGTCTTCGAGGTATTGCTCGATGAGTCTACGCAGCGGCCTTGCTCCCATCTCGGGTAAGTACCCCTTTTCTACGAGGTAGTCTCGCGCGGCATCGTCTAGCTCGATATCGATCTTCTTGCGAGAGAGCCGTTTTTTGAGTTTACTAAACTCCCGATCGACCACCTTGCGCAAAGCGGGTTTGTCGAGGGTGTGGAAGATCACCAAACCGTCCAAGCGGTTGATGAACTCGGGCTTGAAGCGCTCTTTCACAGAACGCTCGATCTTCGCTTGCATCGCCTGGAAGTCCATGGAGGTCTCTTTCACGCCAAAGCCCACTTCGGTCGACTTGCGGATGAGGTCGGCTCCGAGGTTGGAGGTCATGATGATGATCGTATTGCGGAAGTCGATCTTGCGGCCAACCGAGTCGGTCAAGCGCCCCTCTTCCAAGATTTGGAGGAGGAGATTGGTCACATCGGGGTGCGCTTTTTCCACTTCATCAAAGAGGACGACGCAATAGGGACGTCTTCGCACTTGCTCTGTGAGCTGTCCCCCTTCTTCATACCCGACGTAGCCGGGAGGGGAGCCTGTCATACGGCTGATCGCAAATTTTTCCATGTACTCAGACATGTCGACTTGGATCAGAGCGTCTTCACCGCCAAACATATGGGAGGCGAGGAGGCGCGCTAAGTGCGTTTTGCCGACGCCGGTGGGCCCGAGGAATAAAAAGGCTCCAATGGGGCGGTTCGGATCTTTGATGTCGGCTCTGCTGCGGCGGATCGCGCGGCAAACCGTGCTGAGAGCGTCGTCTTGGCCGATGATATCGACTTTGAGGGCCTCTTCCATCTTGAGCACTTTTTCGGTCTCTCCCTCAGTCAAGCGAGTGACGGGAACACCGGTCTGTTTGGCGACGATATTGGCGATATCTTCCTCGTCGACAATCGGTTGGTGCTCATCTTTATGGGACTCCCATTCAGCCCGTTTCTTCTGGAGATCTTCGCGCAAGTTCTTTTCACCGTCGCGCAGTTTAGCCGCTTTCTCATACTCTTGATGGCTGATCGCCTCTTCTTTAGCGACGCGGGCCTCTTCGACTTGGGTCTCGAGCGCAGCTAAGTGATCGGGTTGGTGCATCATCGCGATGCGAGCTTTCGCTCCCGCCTCATCGAGCAGGTCGATCGCTTTATCGGGCAGAAACCTCCCTGAAATATATCTCTCTGATTGGTACACAGCTGCTTTAATAGCTCCTTCTGTATAGACGCACTTGTGGTGCTCTTCGTACTTCGGTTTAAGGCCACCGAGGATGAGGATGCTCTCCTCGATCGAAGGAGGTTGGACGATGATCTTTTGAAAACGTCTCTCTAAAGCAGGGTCTTTCTCGATGTGTTTGCGGTACTCATCTAGAGTCGTCGCTCCAATACACTGGATTTCTCCGCGTGAGAGAGCCGGTTTGAGGATGTTGGAAGCGTCGATCGCTCCCTCTGCAGCGCCCGCGCCCACGATCGTATGGAGCTCGTCGATGAAGAGGAGAACGTTGCCATTTTTCTTGATCTCATCCATGACCGCTTTGATCCGCTCCTCAAACTGGCCGCGGTATTTGGTCCCCGCGATCATGAGAGTTAAGTCGAGCGCGATCAGTTTTTTCTTGCGCAGATTATCGGGGACATTGCCCTGGACAATCGCTTGAGCAAGCCCCTCGACAATCGCCGTTTTCCCCACACCCGCTTCCCCGATGAGAACCGGGTTATTTTTCCGTCTGCGGCAGAGGATCAAGATGAGCCTTTCGACTTCATCTCTCCGACCGATCACCGGGTCCATTTTCCCTTCGCGGCACAGTTCCGTTAGGTCGTGGCCATAGGCGCGGAGAGCCGGCATCTTATCGCTTCCTGCTGGCTGGGCTGTTTGGTTCCGTTCGGAAGACTGCCCACTGCGAGATCCTTGATTGGGATTGGGCGGATTGGGATTTGCTGCGGTGGGAGTCGGTCCCATCGGAGGGAGCTGCAAGTTGAAGGTCTCGAGTTCCTTGAGTACCTCTTTACGGACATCTTTAAGGTTAACGTTGAGGTTTTCTAGCACTTGAGCTGCCACCGCATCGGTCTGGCGGAGCAAGGCGAGGAGAAGGTGCTCTGTTCCCACATAATTGTGGTTGAGGTTCGCCGCCTCTTCATTCGCAAATTCAAATACTTTTTTGACTTTGCCGGTGAGCGCCGGGTCGCCATACACCTGAATTTCAGGGCCGAAGCCGACAATTCTCTCCACCTCGGTTCGAATTGCTTCATAGTCGAGGTTCATATTGCGCAGCACATTGACCGCGATCCCCTGGCCGAGCTTGAGCAGACCCAAAAGGACGTGCTCCGTGCCCAGATAATTGTGGTTCAGACGCTGAGCCTCTTTCTTGGCTAGCTTGATGACCTGTTTGGCTCTATTTGTAAATTTGTCAAACATGTATACCTCGGCCCCTATTTTAACCTTTTTCGGATAACGGTTGCAATCCCCTTATCCTTTCATGTACCATTACAGTCTCTAAAGAACTTTCTAATACGGACTGTCCTTTTCTTTGTGAAGTGAAATCTTTATGCTGCAAATTTTAGATACCGGAACGGCTTCGGCAGAAGCGAATATGAGCCTTGATGCCAAGCTCTTAAGTGAGCTCGACCCAAAAGGGAACCCCATCCTCCATTTTTATCGTTGGGCCGGCCCTTCGGCCACTTATGGCCACTTTATTAAGCCCTCCGACTACTTTGATTTGGAAAAAACCCAATGGCACAATTTGGCCCTGGCCAAAAGGCCCACCGGTGGGGGCATCATTTTTCATATTTGGGATTTCGCCTTTTCTTTTTTGATGCCCGCTGAAAACCCCCATTTTTCCGTAGGGACGCTAGACAACTACCGCTTTGTGAACGAGACCGTGTTAGAGGTAATGCGCGGCTTTTTCTCTCTCAAGGGGCCCGTCGAACTCCACTCCTCAGAGCCCACAGAAGACCTCCACTTTTGCATGGCCAAGCCCACACAGTACGACGTGATTCATCAAGGGTTGAAAGTTGCAGGAGCGGCGCAGAGGAGGACGAAAAAGGGGTACTTGCACCAAGGATCGATCTCCCTGGCCTTTCCCCAGTTAGACCTTTTAACCGATGTACTCCTCTCCAAGCAAGCCATCGTAGCAGCGATGACCGAATATTCATTTGCCCCTTTAGGACGCCATTGGGATGCAGAGCAACTGCAAGCGACCCGCCAAGCGATCCAAGAGAAATTAGCCACCCAATTTAAGGAACGCCTTTTATGAACAAACCCAAAACCGCCATCACCCCCACCCGAGCCGAAAACTATTCTGAATGGTACCAAGCCGTTCTTGCAGCCGCAGACCTCGCCGAACACTCTCCCGTCCGCGGCTGCATGGTCATCAAACCGTGGGGCTATGCCATTTGGGAAAATATCCAGCGCCACCTCGACAAAAAGATCAAGGAGACAGGGCACCAAAATGCCTATTTCCCCCTATTTATCCCCCTGAGCTTTATGGAAAAAGAGGCCAAGCAAGTCGAAGGGTTTGCCAAAGAGTGCGCCGTTGTGACCCACCACCGCCTAGAGACCAATAGCGAAGGGAAACTCGTCCCCGCAGGAGAACTCGAAGAGCCCCTCATCGTCCGCCCCACATCCGAGATGATCATCGGCCACTCCTTTGCCAAATGGGTCCAGTCCTACCGCGACCTCCCCCTCCTCATCAACCAATGGGCCAACGTCGTCCGCTGGGAGATGAGAACCCGCCTCTTCCTCCGCACCGCCGAGTTCTTGTGGCAAGAAGGGCACACCGTCCACGCCACGGAGCAAGAAGCCATCGAAGAGACCCGCAAAATGCTCGATGTCTATATCGACCTTTGCCACAACTACCTCGCCCTCCCCGTCGTCCCCGGAGAAAAAACCGCCTCCGAAAGATTTCCCGGAGCCGTCAACACCTATACGATCGAAGGAATGACCCAAGATCGAAAAGCCATCCAAGCAGGAACCTCCCACTTTTTAGGACAAACCTTTTCCCGCTCCTGCGGCATTCAATTTAGCAACGTTCAAGGAGAGCGCGAATACGGATGGACCACATCCTGGGCTGTTACCACCCGCCTCATCGGCGGCCTCGTCATGACCCACAGCGACGACGACGGACTCATCCTCCCCCCCCGCATCGCCTCTGCCCACGTGATCCTCATCCCCATCGTCCATAATGAAGAGACCAAAGGCCCCGTCTTCAAATTCTGCGACGACCTCGCCAAACGCCTCCGCGCCCTCCATTATGAAGGGGACCCCCTCACCGTCATCGTCGACAAAAGAGACCTCCGCGGCGGCGAAAAGAACTGGTCCTGGATCAAGAAAGGAGCCCCCATTAGACTCGAAGTAGGCCCCCGCGAAATGGAAGCCGGCAAAGTCAGCCTAGCCCGCAGAGACAAAGGGCATAAAGACACCCTCTCCCTCACCCTCCACGAGCTCGAAGCCACCCTCGTCCCCATCCTCGCCGACATCCAAAAGACCCTCCTCCACCGCGCCACCCAGTTCCGCGATAAACACACCGCCCGCATCGAGACGAAAAAAGAGTTCTACGACTTTTTTGCCACGGAAGACAAAGGAGGCTTTGCCATCTGCTCCTGGAGCGAAGACCCCGAAGTGGAAAAGCAACTCAAAGAAGAGCTCGGCGTCACCCCCCGCTGCATCCCCCTCGACTACGCCCCCGAACCGGGCACCTGCCCCTTCACCGGCAAGCCCTCCCAAAGGAAAGTCATCTTCGCCCGGGCGTATTAGAGACTGTCTGCGATCTCGGATTTCGTCGATTTTTGGGATTATTTTGGCCGCTTTTCGTTTCGAAATTGGGGGGCCATATACCTTTGTCGCTATTGCCCCCCAATTT
>CAYHED010000069.1:0-7914 GCA_964355615.1 uncultured bacterium | reverse complement strand
ATGTGAACGCCAAAGAGGTCGGCTATCAAGGCTCCGCTCTCGTCGTCAGCCAATCCCCCATCGATCACGCAGTAGAGACTACGCGCCACCTCATCTTGGTCCACCCTGAAAACGGGAAAAACCTCCCCTTTGCCGCCTCTTGGACAGAAAACAGCGCAGGGAAAACCGCCGCCTACCACTCGATGTTCCGCAAAGAGGCCTTCGCTCCCGAAAAAGGGGTCGACGCCCCCCACGCAGCCCTCTCCCGCGCAGAGCACAAATGGTCCTACCAGACCACCAAAAAAGAGCTCGCCCGCCTCCTCGGCTTTTCTCAAATCAAAACGTTGGAGCTCTTTGTCGATCAATCCTCTCATAAAGTGTATGCCCTCCGGATCAAAGATGAGCATGAGACGCAAGATGTCGACTTCCTCTCTTTGCAAGAGCGCTTAGGGAAAGAGCACCTCCAGAGCTCCGATTTCACCCTCACCGTCAAGGACGATACAGTGACCCTAAACGGCTATGGCAAGGGACACGGCGTAGGGCTTTGCCTCTACTCTGCCAGCGCTCTGGCTCAAAATGGGCAGAATGCGGTCAAGATCCTCTCTCAATTTTTTCCTGAGACCTATCTCTATAACCTAAATGCCCTTCCCTCAAATTAGGGCAATAGGTACACTACTTCTTTGCATCGGGGACCTTGTGGAATGAGCAATCTGAACCAGGTCAGGGCCGGAAGGCAGCATCCTTAAGGAATCTGCCTCGTGCCATAAGTCACTCTCCGATGCTCTTTATAAAATCTTTATTATATCAATAAATCAATTTCATTTCAAACAAACCAACAGTCAGGTACAATTAATGCATAAAAAGGACGGAAAACGGCTATGTCGTATTTATCTTCGATTGGATCAGGTGCTAAGTGGTTGCTAAGTACTCGCGCTGTAAAAGGAGCGCTCGGGTTAGGTGCCGCCGCGGCAGGAGCCGTATTCGCCCCCGCCACAGCAGCCGTAGTCGCTATTGGCGCCGCCGGAGCTTACGCATTTCGCAAGACCCCCGTCTATGTTGCAGAGCGACAGATCAACTTCCTAGCTGTAGTCAACCCTTCTGAAACACTCGGAGTCATTCGAGACACCCACACAACTGCCAAGAAAATATTCGATACGAGCAAACAGCACCTCCCCCCTCCGGAAATTCCTGTGCTCGGCCCTGTACCCGTCCCCCCCCCTATCGAAAATCCGTCGGCAGCTTCCTCACTACCACCGATGCCCATCACCCCAGAACAAGCCGATAGACTCTCGAAACAGCTCAGCGCTACTGCTACCTTATGGGTTCTTAATCACTGGTTCGGTCTCGGCCATGCTGTCCGTTCCTTGACAGGCATTGCCGCCGAGTCAGTCAAATCAGGTCGAGGTGTATGGGAAACCTTGAAAGAAAATAGCCCTCCTCTCGGATGGAAAAAGCCACTCATCTATGGAGCTTACCATGTATGTAACTGGCTTCTTCCGAACATCATCGAGACCTACTTAGAAGGGCCGTTGCAAGATATTCGAAATCAATTGGCAGGTCCCGACGCCGGCGAAACACTCGTCCGTTTCACCCGCGCATCCCTTGAAAAATCGGAAAAGGTGCTCCGAGCGATCAATAGCGCAGCTGAAAAATTCGCCAACGGGGCTCCCACCACTCAGGGGCTTACTTTAGATGAGTGCATCACACAAGCGATTTGCGATCTCTATAAAAATGGAGAGGAGCGCGCCCCTTCCAGAGAGGAGGCCATTCAACGACTCTGCCAAGAAGGGAGTGACGTCTTTATGGATAGCTACGTCCCTCAACTCTCCGGCATTGCCGCAGGTGCGCAACCACTCAGATGGATTCATCGCTCGCTCGTTAAGAAGTATATCCTCCCCAAACTGCTGCCGCAACTCGTAGAAACCGCCCTCGGGTATGCATCTAAGGACAACCCCTCTTTCTTAGCCATGCTGAGAAAACTTGCGAAAGACCAGATCAGCGGCCTCCGAACTCAGCTGCGCGAGGGAACTGGTTCCGCCGCCCCTGCCCCAGTCGTAGGCCCATCCAATGGGACAGAGAAGCTCCCGCCAGTGATCGGCCATCTCCAAACGACCATCGCCGTCTTAGCCTCCATGAGCCAATCCACTGAACCGGCAGCTATCAAAAAGGCGCTGAACAAAGACGCGCTCTACTTTAAACTCCTATTTGGCCAGGACAAAGAAATTGTCCAACAGCAGCTCATTAACGGGTTTTCTCACTTGTTCCGCCACCTGTCTGAACCCAAAAATGCGAGCGAGCTCGTCGGCAAACTCATCGAATTGACAAATAACTCTTTTGTCCCGAAACCTGTCTCAAGAGACTTCTTGATCAGCAGTTTTAACGAACAAAACCTCACCGATCTCCCCGGAGATACGACTGCACAGCTCAGCACTCTTCTGCCTGGCAATCTCCTTACCGGAGATTCGCGCACGATCAACGGCGTAACATTCACCCTTCGCGCAGATAACCTCCTCTCTTTCGACATGAACTTCGAATGCCGCAAGAAGATGACGGTCCAAGCCCAAACACTGCTCAAACAAGAGGTCACCGGCTTTCTGGATGAAGTGATCCCCCAAGGACTGACGGCCGCCAAAAAAGCGCTTGGCGCCGACCGGCGATCTCTGAATCTAGAAGAGAGGACCAAAAGTGGACTGGAGGCGCAAAAAACACCCCTCCAAGAAATTTTCCAAACGCTCCCCTCTACCTGTGCGACGATGCAAGAGAAAATTGGACGAGGAGAAACCATTCAACCCGAAATTGCCCGTCTCGCGCAGTCAATTGCAAATAATACCGACGAGGCCACCATCCAGACAGAACTAAACAGCATCCCCTCGAAAGCCAAAAGAGATGCCATCCTCCGCGCCATCCTCCCCGTGCACCAAGAAACCCAAGCAGTCGTTCGCATCCTCGAAGAGATCCAAAAAGGTGCAATTGAGCTGAATCGAGAGACAAACAAAATCCAAGAAAACAGGGACCTCATTCAGCAATTTCAAACGCGTCCCTGGTCTGTTGAACCTAGCCTAGAGATGCAATTTAAGCGAGAAGATGCCTTACAAAGACGCCTGGGATTGTTGAGAGCTCTTATCGAGCAGTTCCATACTGCAAATGTGTGGGGTAGAAACACCTTAAGCACACAAATTCAGGACAGGCTCGCTGCTCTCTCGAGCGCCCTTCCGCCTACAGATAAGGAAAACTTAATTCAGAAGATCAATCAATATATGGGTAAACAAGTTGCTCTCGATACCATCCAGTTGGGGATTGATGAATTGAATAGAGCGTCGAATGCAAGACAGACGAATTATATTCGTCAAGCCAATCAACAAGCGGCTACCTTAGTCGCCAACATGAAATTAGAGATCGATAGAACCCTCCCCCATTTAGATACACTGAAAGGACTCTCTCAACTGGAAGTCCGACGTCTGGAAGGTCAAGGAGCCAAGATTCTTTCCACCCTTCAAAATACGAAAACCCAACTGCAAGTCGAGTATTCTGGATTTGATGCCGCTGCAACGGGAGTCGTTACCGGGATTGCCGGGCTCTTCTCTCTCCCGTTGGCTGCAGGAGCAGCGATTGGCGGCGCTATTGCGACAGCAACCCGACCTGGAAAAGAATTGGTTGACCAAGGGGTCAATCTGGGAGCCGCCGTCATAGAAGGTGTCGCAAAAAGAGAAGCGAACAAATTCTCTACGAAGGCCTACGAGCTCACCGAATCCGACCACTTCTACCACGCCGCCGTGACTCTCCCACTGAGAGCCTTCATCGACGCAAAGAAAAAGCGGTAGGAATCTACTGAAGCCAGCTGCTGATACCAGCCAGGACTAAAAACACTCTCCTATGCAATTTTTTAGTAGCACGAAAATCTAAAAAACACTTATACTCTCTCACCAAATTGAGGCGAGTGTATGGCTCCTAGGATTTGCTCAGAGGCTGCTGCCCGAACGTGGGCTTGGTGTAGAAAGGCTGCATTGGGCGCTCCGGTCGTTCTGGATGTAAAGGGACACCCCGACTGCAACCCGTTCACCAACTCTGCGAGTAATCCCGACATGGTGCTGCTCCACGTCGCAGAGGTCTCCAAGCGCATTTTAGGGGGGCTCCCCGCTCCACAGCCCCTTTCAGAACCGGATGCTCCGAGCGCCGTCCCTGCGAACGCACCCCCCATTCGCCAAAGAGCGGACCGGCTCCCGCGAGAGGCTCCTGGTCCTGAGGGGCGGCGGGCAGCAGAGGGGAATCCGGAAGTGATCATCCAGCAACAGTTGGGGGTCCTGAAGGACCAAACCTCTCTTTTATGCTCACTTCTCTTGCTCAATCGGAGTCTCTACCCTAAGAAAGAGGAGGCTCTCCCCATTTCTAAATTGGTCGGGTTCGTCAAAACTGCTGCGGGGAGGAGTGCTTGGAGTTTCTTTAGCGAGGAGGCTTGGGGAGATGGGTGGCTCCCTTCTTGGAACTGGGTCCGATGCTCTTTCTACTATGGTTTGACGGTGAGGAGTTCCTTTCTCCAAACCGCTATCCATACCTACATCGACAGCGTTATCAACCAGGTGAAGGACCACTTGGCAAATCACCAAGATAGCAGCGAGCGATTGGACGCTTTGGTAGAGAAATTTCTCACTCACGCAGACACGTTATTTCGCGATTACCTCAGTGGAACTACCCAATTTGCCAATACAGCGGCTCCCACTGAAAATGTCGATACTTTCCGCCTCGCTGCCATCGAAGCGAGGTATAACAATGACTTGCCGGGACTGTGCAAAAAGTTCAGCGAAAAAATCCTCCCTCTTTTACCTCCTGTCTCTTTCTTTTCAACGTGGAGGAGCACCCCTTATCTTGGGAAACTATTTGCCCGCTTTTTTGATTGGGCCGATCTCCGTCTAAATACCTTCCTCAGACGCAAACTGCAAGAATCGATCCTTCCAGGGACATTTGAGATGGCTGTCCGAGAGGTCAAGAATGTGAGCCACAAAAAGATCCTTCGTCTTCTTTTTAAAAAAACCTTGACCGAGGTTTTTTTGGGACAACTGAGGAATCTCCAAACTCGCTTTTTTAACCCCCCTCCTAAGCGAGCTGAAACGCGCGCTATCCGTCCGCCTCAACAACTGGCCGAAGTGGTCAGAAAGCTCCAAGACATTCTCGAGATGGAGGATTACACCAATGAAAAGGAATTGAAAGTCATCCTCGCAAGACTAGAGAAAGAGATGCAGAACCGAGCAGAGGAAGATTTTGATACGCAGGAGAAAAAGGCGATCCAGGGAGGACTCCACACTGTCTGCCGCTTTGTCTTGCAATACATCCGCGATCCGAATAACACAAAACAGATCCTCTCACAGATTTTGACGCTCTGCAACGCCCCTTTTCGGCAGGAAAACACCTCTTTGGAAGACCTCGAAACTCAGGTCAACAAAGGGGCCGAAGATTTAGAAAGGGAAGCGCTTGGCCTTTTTAGCAAATTGGTCGGCGATACGGTCAATGACATTGTCCTTGGGATCTCTCCCGAAAAAGAGGCCCTCGCAGAAAAGGCCTTCACAATCCAAAAAGAGGGTGTAAGAAATCTCTTCCATCCCAAGCTAGCGACCACCCTTCTAGTACCCATGGCAGAAAAGGTACGGCGCGGCGAAGAAATTCTTCCTGAAATCGCCTCTTTTGCAAAAGGACTTGAAACCTTAGCCAACCGAGAAAGAGCGTTCCAAGACCACCTCTTACAACTCGATCCTTCTTATGCAGAAAGTCTCAAGAGAACGCTGTACCCCCTCTTTGAAAAAATCAAAGACCTCACCGACACCCTTGAAAAGCTTAAAAAGTGGCAGATTGAATACTCCGCTCAAAAGGCTATGGCCCAGAGCCTTGAGACAATGAAAGACCAAATCCATCTCAACATAGAGGTATGCACCGCAGCCGAGGTAAGGCAATCTCTCGCCGAGCTCTCCCTTGCTGGCGACAAACTCAAAGCCCAATACCCCAATGGACAAGCCGAAGTGGAAGACCTGTCCCATTTCATCCACCTCTTTCACAGCCGGATCAAGGAGGTGCTAAAACAGAGAGAGACCCTTGCGACGCTGGCGCTCATTCAAGAACAGCTCGCAATCCCCCAACCTGGAAACATTCAATCTCTTGCGGAAACCGAGTTCACTTGGGACCGCCCCTTAGGCAAATTTTTCCAAGACTCAGAGAGAGCCTCCTTTGTGCGCCAAAAAGGAGAAATCCAGGCCCAATACACCGAACGCCTCAGAGCGGCTATTATCCCACTCCACGCCCAATATACGGAGCTTCACAACCAGGCTCGAGCCGAGTTTGAAGAGACAAAAACCGACCTTGAACGATTTTTAGACCAATCTCTGGTTCAAGCTACAGAGGTGCGCGGAGAAAAGTACACCGCTTTAGAGGAGACCCTGACCTGCGTCAGTACTCTCTGCGGAAGTCTCATTGCCACATCCGCCACACTAGAAAGAGAAGAAATTCTCCATACCACCCCTTCTGCCTTAGGGGCCATTGGCTTAGCTAGCGCCGGAACGATCTCCGCCTTGGCCACCAACCTCTATTCCCCCACCGTTTCTTTGCAACTGGCAGGAGCGCTCGTCGGCGCAGGACACCAAACCGCCAGCCTCGTCCACTGGTGGAAGCTCGGAGATCACCCATCCCGTTCCCTCATAAAAATCTCCGCCGTCGCAGCAGTCGGCTTTGTCTGCGCCAGTTACACAGCAAACTACGTAGACCCCTCCCCCACCTTTTCGTTCCTCGCGAGCCTCGCCCTCCCTGCCGTCTCCGGCTATTGGGGCGGGAGAAAAATCGCAACAACCAGCGCTAAAAAGGTAGAAGAAAAAGTACTTCCTAAAGTGATGAAGACGTTTAAAGGGGTGTTAAAATTATCGACCTCATCCACAGTCTCTTTTGGTATTCTCACGACGATCATGCAAGCCGTCGCAACATCTGATCTTTAAGGGGAGGGATACCCCAGAAAATGGGAACGCGCCCGACGAGAAATTGATTTATCCGATTTACCAACGGTCGTGGTGCTTTTCTGAATGGGTCTTATCGCTTTTCTTTTCCTCAGAACAGGAGTCCTCATACTTGCAAGAAGTCATGGAAAAGGCAAATGCCAGCCCAAACATCGCCAGAACAATCTTCTTTAACATAACCACCTCCTTAATACCGCTCGTGATTCAAAAATCGGCTGTGCCGACGCCTTACCCCAAAGAACGGGGCGTTCTTCGGGGACCCCGGGCTTCGTCGGGCAGCCACTGCTTTTGGGATCCTCCTGCATCGCCCAACCCTTTGGGTTGAGCTGCTTCGGAGTCGGCTTCGCCTGACCCAAAATCAGGGCGCCCTCCTTGGCATCTCCCGATTTTTGAATCACTCCCGGTATAAACTTCTCTCTAATTAATTATTTATTTTTACGCAACAACTGTGATATAAATAAACTCATGGCGAGGAAAACTTTTTTTGTTGCAGCGACAGGACAAAACGTGGGGAAAACCACCACCTGCCTGGGCCTTTTAGCGGGGCTCAGGAAGCGGTTTTCGTCTGTCGGTTTTATGAAGCCGGTCGGTCAGGAACATGTGGAGACAGAAGAAGGGCTCCACGTCGATAAAGACGTGCTTCTCTTTCAATCTCAGTTTCAGCTCACCGATTCTTTAGCTGAGATGAGCCCCGTCCTATTTCCCCGTGGCTTTACCCGCGATTACCTCGATGGAAAAGTCCATCACGGAGAGCTCACCTCAAAAATCACAACCGCCTTTGAGGCGCTCTCTCGAAGGCATGAAGTCACTGTCTTAGAAGGGACGGGCCATACAGGAGTGGGATCGATTGTCGACCTCAATAACGCGCAGGTCGCAGCCATGCTAGGAGCCCCTGTAATTCTCGTTGCCTCAGGGGGCCTCGGCTCGAGTTTTGATGAACTCGCAC